>CAZPUI010000197.1:0-8657 GCA_964589695.1 uncultured Solibacteraceae bacterium
ACCCCCCAGCAGGGCGTGGTCCTCCACCATGCCCGCGGCGATGTGCTTGAAGCCCACGGGGGTCTCCCGGCAGGTCTCTCCGAAGTGCCGGGCCAGACGGTCCAGCAGATGGGTGGTGGCCAGGTTGCGCACCACGCCCCCCCGGGTGCCCCGCACTTCGTGGAGGTACCAATACAGAAGGACCAGGATCTCGTTGATGGACACGTAATTGCCCCGTTCGTCCACGATGGCGATGCGGTCTGCGTCCCCGTCCATGGCCAGGCCCAGGTCGTAGCGTCCCCCCTTCATCTGGTGGATGAGGTCCCGCAGGGCCTCCAGATCAGGGGCCGGGCTGCGGCCGCCAAAGAGGGGATTGTGGCGGTCGTGGATGAAATGCACGCGGCAGCGGCCCTCCGTGAGCACCGTGCCCAGGGTGAGCTGCCCCACGCCGTACATGGGGTCCACCATGACCTTCAGGCCCGCGGCCCGGATGGCCTCCATGTCCACCAGGGCTTCCACCGCATCCACATAGGCGTTGGTGAAGTCCACCTTGCGCAGGATGCCCGCCTCCAGGGCCAGGTCCAGTTCCAGCTTCACCACATCACCGGAGGTGAGTGCGTTGGTCTCCCGCTCGATGGCCCGGGTCTCATGATCGAGCAGCAGGCTGCCATCGCCATGGAAGACCTTCACGCCGTTCCACTCCGGGGGATTGTGGCTGGCGGTGAAGGCCAGGCCGAAGGCGCTGCCGTGCACCGCCGTGGCGTGGTTGATGAGGGGCGTGGGGGCGTCCTCGGTGCAGAGCACCGTGGGGATGTTGTTCCCGGCGAAGACCTCCGCGGCCGCCTCCGCCCCCTCCTTGCTCAGGAAGCGCCGGTCGTAGCCGATGATCACCCCCTGCTTCTCCAGCCCCTGCCGGGTGATCTCGTTGGCCAGGGCCTGACTCAGGCGGCGGACATTGTGCAGGGTGAAACCCTCGCCGATGACCGCCCGCCAGCCTCCGGTGCCGAAGGCCACCTGGTTCTCTTCCTCGTGGCGCCGGGGCCGGAAGAGGCGCCTCAGCAGGATGTCCTCCGCCCGTCCCAGGTCCTCGGCGTCGTTGATGCCCTGGACCTCGTCCGGATCGTGGAGCTGGTAGCTCTCCACCCGGAGCCCGGTGCGGATGAGCTGGTGCACGACGCTGGTGAGCCGCAGTTCCCCATCCAGGGGCGAGGGGGCGAGGCTCCGAAGTGCTCGGAAGATGGCCCGGCTGTCCACGGCGTAGGCCCCCACGTTCAGTTCCCGGATGGCCTTGATCTCCGGGGAGGCCTCCACGTCCTCGATGATGTCCATCACCCGCCCCGACGCGTCCCGGATCACCCGGCCGTAGGGGTGCTTGGCCTCCACCACCGCCGTGAGCAGGGTGAGGTCGGCCCCCTTCAGCAGGTGCCGGTTCACCAGGCCCCGCACCGACCCTGGACGCAGCAGGGGCATGTCCCCGTAGAGCACCAGCAGGGTGCCCGGGAAGTCCGCGAGCCCCGTCGCCGCCTGGAGCAGGGCATGGCCCGTGCCCTTGGGCTCGGCCTGGAAGGCGTACTGGAATCCAGGCCCCAGCAAGGCCTGCAGGGCCTCCGCCTGGTCCGGGTGCACCACCAGGGTGATGGCCTCGGGGGGCAGGACCCGCCGGGCCTGGGCCACCACCTGCTCCAGCACCGTGAGGTCCCCCAGTTTGCGGAGCAGCAGGGGCTGGCCGTCCGCCAGGGTCTCGCCCCCCGCCGCCAGGATCACGGCCTGCAGTTCAGGAAGGGTCGTTGTGGGACTCATGGGGACTCCAGGTCAGGCCTGCGTGGGTTCGTCCTGGGCCGCTTCCCCGCCCCGGAGGGGCAGGTATCGGCACATGGCGAAGGCAGGGATGGCCGCCAGGACGGCCAGGATGAAGAAGAGGCTGTAGCCCACCTTGCTCTGGAGGTAGCCACTGACGGAGCCCGGCAGCATCATCCCCAGGTTCATCAGGGCATTGGCAAAGGCGTAGTGGGCGGTCTGGTACTTGCCGGGGGCCACCTCCTGCATCATGAGGAGGGTCACCCCCACGAAGCCGAAGCCGTAGCCGAACATCTCCACTCCGATGGCCGTGGCGATGATGCCCGTGTTGGTGGGGAGGGCCACGCTCAAATACCAGTAGGCCAGGAAGGGCAGGTTGAGGATGAGGATGAGCCAGGGCAGGGCCCGCTTGAGTCCCAGGCGGCTGGCGAAGAGTCCCCCCGCCAGGCTTCCGGCAATGAAGCAGGCACTTCCCACCCCTCCGTAGTGCAGGCCAAAACCCTGTTCCGTGAGTCCCAGCCCGCCCTTGGCGCGGTCCGCCAGCAGGAAGAGGGGGCCCACCTTCATCACCTGGCCCTCCCCCGCCCTGAACAGGAAGATGAACAGAAGCAGCAGGCCGATGCGGGGTTTCTGGAAGAAGGTCACCACCACATCCCAGAAGGTGGAGGCGGCCTCCCCCAGGCCCTGGGTTCGCCGCTCCTCACCCCCCGTGGGCAGGACATGGGCATGCCACAGGGCCATGCCCACCATGAGCAAGCCCAGGCCCCCGAAGACGATCATCCAGGCCTTCACCACGGGCATGGCCACATGCCCCTTGGCAAAATGCTCACCCAGGAATCCGATGAGCCACATGAGGGCGCCCTGGCTGAAGAAGCGGGCGGCGTTGTAGCAGGCCCCCAGGACCCCGGACCAGGCGGCCTGCTGCTTGGGGGCCAGGGAGGCGATGTAAAGCCCATCCGCCGCAATGTCGTGGGTGGCGGAGCAGAAGCCGATGACCGCCAGCAGGGCCACCATGTACCGGAACCAGTCCGGGGTGGACAGGGAGAGGGCCAGGAGCACCAGGCTCACCCCCGCCATGAACTGGAAGAGCACCACGAAATACTTCTTCGTGCGGTACATCTCCAGGAGCGGGCTCCAGAGGGGCTTCAGGGACCAGGGCCAGGCCAGGAGGCTCACCACCAACGTGGTGACCGTGTTGCTCACCCCCATCTTGGCGAAGTAGGCCAGGGCCAGCATGTTTACGGCGAAGAAGGGCAGTCCCTCGGCGAAAAAGAGGGTGGGCACCCACCACGCAGGGCTCTTGGGGGCAGTTTCCGGTGCGGCCATGGCAGGGCTCCCAGGAAGGGCACCCTCGGATCATCACGGTGGAGCGCCCGAAACCAAGGTAGCAAGGATCGGGGTTTGGTTGGTTGAAAAAAACAACCAATTGGGGATTGATCCTGGAGGGGCCCGAAAGGAACCCCAGGCGGGGGCCAAGGACGCGCGTGCACCTGACCAGGACCCCTGGCCCAGTGAGGTCAGGCTGCCCATGCCCTGGTTCACACTTACGGCCAGGCCCAGCTCCCTGAGGTGGCGCAGTCCAAGGTGTGGGCCGGTCCAGGATTGGGTAGACTGCCCACCAGGAGCCCCCATGCTGCGTTTGCCTTGGTTGCCGGGACTTTTCCTTCTCTCCGCCTCCCTGTTGGGTCAGCGGGCGCCCCACCGGCAGGGCTAGACCATCTTCCAGGTGGCGGGGGTGGGAGGGAACGGCTCCATCCAGTGCCTGGAGATGGGCTTTGGAATCCTGTCCGGGGGGCCCTTCCAGGAGGGATGGGGGGGGCTGCAGGGGTTGCGGGCCAGCGCGGAAGCGGTCGCGGGGGCGCGTCGGGGTCTACGCATCCATCCACTGGAATACACCGTGGGGTTCGGCAGGAGCCTTTGGAAGGGGGATACGGAACCCTTGGCGCTGATGGTGGGGCTCAGCCCCACCCTGGCCTACCACCAAGGATCCTCCTTCGGGATCGGCCTCAGGGGCACCGTCACCCTGGTGTGGGCTGGCTTCGAACTGAGGGGTTTTGCCACCCACCTTCAGAACACCCGAAGCATCCCAGGCACCGACCCGACCAAGCGAACCCGGGAATCGGGGGTCAGCCTTCAGTACGCCTGGAGGCTCTGAACCCTGGGGGCGACAGGTCACGATTCCCGCGGGAGTCATGCTTCAAAGGGCCAGGCAGCGCCCGTGAACGCACCAGCGGCCCCGGCGGACACCCACGGATCAAACCAGGGCAGAGGTGCGTCGGTGGCGAGGTCCGGGGTTCCAGGGTGCGCCACAGCCCGTGCCCGAGCAAATTCAATGTATTCAATGCATGGCCATCAGCGACAGACTGCATGCTTTGTAGCCGTTCAGGTCCCAGCGCCAACCCACGTGCTTCTGTTTAACATCGCTGGTAATCGCCGTTCATCGCTGGCCATTTTGCTTTTCGGTGGTATGTCAGCTGGGCCGAACACCACGAACGATGGCTGCCAGACTGAGAACCCAAAAAGCGCTTGCCAGCGATGAACAGAGATAAACGGAGATAGGCACGATGCAGACACCCATGCTCCTTCCCAATCGGGACTGATCGGTTTCAGAAATCGCGCGAGAGTTCATACCTTCCCTTGAACGAATACCATGCTTTTATCCCTTCCATCCCTTCCATCCCTTCCATCCCTGTTTTTAAAAACTTTTTCTAGCACCTTGAAACATATTGCCTGTTGGTTACTTTAACCCTGTGCCTCTCCCAATCCACATGCGATTCCAGGGGGATAATCTCCACACAAGAAAAAGAAAAGGATTATTAACAGGGATGGAAGGGGTGGAAGGGATGCTTTCTGCGATGGATTGAATGGGCGTTCCGGGGCGATAAGCGATGGCACAGGAATGAAGGGGATGAAGGGGATCGAACTTAAAAAGGCATCCCCTTCATCCCTGTTAAAAATTCTTTTCAATCCTCTGTGTCCGAAAAACCAGCTCGGCATAGCCCTGCCTCGTTTCGCGTGCAAGACTTCGATCCTACGCCGGACCCGATCACTGAAAACTTCAACGCGAACGAAGTCCTACTGCACCTTGAAGCTCCGCACACTCCGACTGGCGCCTTTTTCGGTGCCGCCCTGGGTGCCCTTGGTCTCGCTCTTGGCGACCACCAGGCGGTCCCCGACTTTGGCGTAGGTGGTGGTGGTTTCATCGGCCTGGGAGAAGGTGAACACCACGTAGGCCCGGCCGGACACATTGGCGTTGCTGGACATGGCCAGGGGGGTGCCATCGTCGTCGATCCAGACCTTGGCGGTGAGCTTGAACTCCTTGACCATCTTCCGCTCCCGCTCCCCCATGCCCGTCAGGGGCAGGGTGAAGGAGAGAACCCGCACCTGGCGGCCGTTCCAGGCCTCCTTGGCCTCGCCCGTGAGGGTGGCGCCATCCAGGGTGCGGAGCATGTCCCCCGCGGCGTTGAGCAGGCCATTGACCTGCCGCGGCCCCATGGCCCCCAGGCCCACGGTGGCGGGGGTCTTGGCCTGGGGGTTGGCCTTCTTGGCCAGGGCCTCTTGGTCCACCTGCTGCAGAAGCTGGCGGGACCATTGCATCTTCAAACCCTGGGGACCGTCCTCCACCCAGGCCGAGGCCCCCCCGCTGGTCTCCGTGGCCTCCTTGCCCTCGCCGCTCCGCCGCCAACTGCTCACCTCCACCGTGCCCTTCACCGGCGTCTGGCCCTTGAGCCCCGTCAGGGCGTTCCTGAGGTCCCCAAGTCCATCGGCGAAGAGGCTGCAGGCGGAAAGGCACAGAAGAAGGGCAAGGCGCGACATGGCGGCTCCATGGAAAGTCGGGCTACGACGGGGGGCAGGCAAGGGTTAGCCCGGCCCCTCCGTCGAGGATCCACAGGTCATGACGTTCACAAATTGGCAATCCTTATGCGCGTTTTCGCACTGGGGATCGCTTTCCATCGCCGACATATTCAAACCCCGAGGGGCCTTGTTCTGGCGCCTGGCGGGATATCAGACCCGATGTCCTTCGAGGCACCCCATGGTATGAAAGCACTCCGGTGCGATCTCCTGATGATTCCCATAGCACACGGAGTGCTTTCATTTCAGACACGGAAGGTGCCAACGGTGCGCGCCAGTTCTTCTGAGATGCGGGCCAGCTCCTCGGCCGTGCTGCGGATTTCCCGCGTGCTGGCGCTGAGCTCAGCGCTTGCGCTGGCGTTTTGACTGGACTCCAGTGCCCCCAACTCCACCTGCCGAGCGGCCTCCTGGCTGGTGCGAATCTGCTCGCCGGTGGAGGTGGAGACTTCACTCATAAGGGATGAGAGGTCGCCGATGTGATTCCGGATGCGCTGCAGGGCGGCCACCACCGCACGCACGGTCGTCTCACCGCGGTCGCCGGCCTCGTTGCTCCGCTCGATCAACACCGCAATCTCCTTGGCGGCCATGCCTGACTTTTCCGCAAGCTTCCGGACCTCCCCTGCCACGACAGCGAAGCCTTTTCCTTGTACTCGGGCCTTGGCGGCCTCGATGCCGGCATTCAGGGCGAGCAGGTTGGTCTGACGCGGAATGTCCTGGAACACCCGCACGGCCTTCACCATTTCGAGTTCGCACCCCAGGATGGCCCTCATGGCCTGCACCGTCTCCTTGACCGCCGCGTCCCCGATTCCAGTGGCATCCACCGCCTGGACCGAAAGGCGTTGTCCGCCCTCGATGCTCTGGGTCACCTGTTCCACGGATGCGGTGAGTTCAACCATGGCAGTGGCCAGGCGTTCCGTGGTGGTGCTTTGAAGCTCGGCGCTCTTGGCGATTTCGATGGAAGTGCGCTCCATCTCCAGGGAGGCGGCGGAAAGCTGGGATGCACCGCTGGCAACCTGCTCACTGCTGCCCCCAAGCCCCCGGAAGATCTCCCGGAACCGCGCATTGTAGGCATTGAAGACGTTGCCGACCTCACCAATTTCATCCCGGCTGTTCACGCATAGTTGACGGGTCAGGTCGCTGTTTCGCATGCCTGCCACCAGATCGAGGATGGGCACTCGAATACCTTCGGCGATCCTGTGTCCCATGCCCACGGCGAGCAGGAGCACCCCACCGCATACACCGATCGTCAGCAGGAAGGTCCTCCGGGCCTCCTTGTAGGCCAGGGTGGCTTCTTCCACCAGGCGCTGTACCAGCGCATCTTCAACCTCCTTCAAACCGTTGATTCGGTCGGTGGAGAGCTTGAACCAGGCGGATGCCTCCACCCCAAAGGCCCCGGATTCGGCTTTGGAGAATGCGATGCTGCGAAACTGCTCCACCTGCTGGACGATGGGACTGTCCAGCTGGGCCTGGAGCAGGCCTCGCAAAGGCCCCTCCATGCTCTGCAAAGACAGTTGGATCCGTTCCTCCTGGCGGGCAACAAGGCTGGAAAAGCGTCGGAAAAGACCCTCGGGGAATCGCCCTGCTGCGAAGGTGGCGCTTAGGGTGGCCCGCTCCTGCCCCGCGAATTCCTTGGCGGCCATAAGGTGAAGGGTGGCTTCCGCAAGCTCAGCCAGGCGTGCATCTGAACTGAAATTTGCAATGAAGCCTGACACCTCGAGAAGGGTGCCAATGGTGCGGGTGAAATAGGCCAAGTGGTCGGGCAGGCTGGTGGCAAGACGGGTGGCGTTGTCCCGGCGGGCCGGAAGTTCATGGAGCGCGGTCTGGGCCTTGGCAAGGATCGTGGCCAGGGATGTTGGGAATGAAGAGATATTTAATTCTAATCGAGCCGCCTGGTAGGCATTTAGGGCTCCATCACTGAGGGTCCGGATCTGGGTGACCTCGGAAGCGTATTGGGTCCCCTGGCTGCCCAGGAAGAGCGCCGTGGATCCTCGCTCCTTTTGAAGTTCATGAATGAGACTGCTGGCACTGGCACTGAGGGCAGCCAACTGGTTCAAGCGCTCCGCCTGCCGCATGGCCACCCTTCGCTGCATTCCGAGGAGCAAGCCCAGGCCCACCAAACCCAAAATCGGCACCATGAGCATCAGTAGAAGCTTGCGACGGATGGAAAGGCGGTCGAGGAAATGCACAGTGCCTCCTGCATGGACCTTTCGGATGCTGAGGAGAACCCCTTGAAAGCCATCACCTTTCTGGAGGCCCCCTGGCCTTTAGCCTGGTGCCGTTGTTCCAGGGAAGGAGCCACTCAATAATTCGCGGCATCCGCCACCTCTGGGGCCGCGCAGGTGGCATCGGCAGCGGTTGAAAGCTAAACAGGAGGAAGTACCGACGCTTCTAACCCCAGAGCGGGCGGTCAAGGAATCGAAGATTTGCGATCTAAGCTTCTCGCCGGATGGACGTGTGGCTGGCGAAAAGGGCGCGGGCGCCCAGCAGATCACCCATTTCAACGATCGCTGCTCCAAGTATTCCCTTCGCCCCTTCATCGACCGTTCGCCCATCACGCATGTGAGGCGCGTCAAGACGCCGACCTTGATCCTCTGCGGCGAGAACGACAAAACAATCCCATCGCGCAGTGCTACCCGTTTCACCGCGGCCTCAAGCGCTACGGGGTTCCCACGGAGTTCGTCGTCTATCCCCGTGAGGGGCCGGCTTCGACGAAGAAAAGCACTACATCGACCACCTCAAACGTGTGGTCGACTGGTTCTCCAAATGCCTGGCGCCCCAGGTCCCGCCCAAGCAGCGTTGATGGGTGAGCTGACTCAGCTTCCCACCATGCCCATGGCCAACCGGGGGGTCCCCTCGTGGGGGGCGGTCGTCCGCCCAAGGTCGGGCAGGCCTCGGTCGGGGCTGCCCAGGAACAACCGGTACGCGGGATTCTCCGTTTCCTCCACATAGGCGTAGCCCAGGGTGTCCAGGAAGGCCTGGAAGGCGTCCTGGTCCTCCGGGGGCACCTGGATGCCCGCCAGCACCCGGCC
>CAZPUI010000198.1:0-8650 GCA_964589695.1 uncultured Solibacteraceae bacterium
AAGGCATGGTCATGCTGGATCCAGGAAAGGGGAACCGTCATCTCACTTGCTCCCCTGAAGGATCTGGGTCAAGAAGCTCTCGGCGAAGTCATCCGCGAGGGTTTCCAGCACTTTGAGTTCCCGATTCTCGAAGCTGGCGAAGTTCTGGTCCACCCGGTACTGCTGGGAGAAGGTGAGACTGGGACGTGTGAGCACGGCCACTCCCGTCAGACCGTCCAGGAGTTGGACCGACGCCACAACCCGGATCTCCACCCGGCTCGCAGTCCCAGCAGAAGCCCTGACGGCCCCGGTTCCCAGGGAAAGCCCCAGGGGGCGGACCTCGTACTTCTCCAGGATGCACTGCAGCACCCAGCGGCTGGAGCCATCCTGGGCCGCGAGCTTCCACGGGGTGGCCGCCACGATCCTGTTCTCCATCGCCTTGCGGAAGGCTTCCTCGATACCCAACCGGGGGGTCCTGTTGAGGAAACTGGCGATCCGCACGGTTTCCCCCTTGGTCTGCCAAGCCACCCCACCCGGCGCAGAGTCCAGACGGTGGTATCCGCACCCCAATGGCACCACCAGGAGCAGTGGAAGGGCCAGCAGGCGCATCAGGCCGGGTTATAGATGCCCACGTAGGGCAGGTTGCGGTAACGACCGTCCAAATCCAGGCCATACCCAACCACAAAATGGTCCTCGATGCTAAAGCCAATATAGTCCACGGGAATCTCCACCCGTCGACGGCTGGGCTTGTCCAGGAGGGACACCACCCGCAGGCTGGCTGGCCCGCGATCCAGGAGGAGGTTCCTGACCTTGTTGAGGGTCAGGCCTGTGTCCACGATGTCCTCGACGATGAGGGCGTGGCGTCCGCGAATGGATTTGTCCAGGTCATGGAGGATCTTCACATCGCCGGAGCTCTCGGTACTGGCGCCATAGCTGGCGACCCGCATGAAGGCGACTTCCACATCCAGGTCCACCACGCGCGTGAGGTCGGAAAAGAACATGTAGACACCGTTGAGGAGCCCGATCATCACAAGGTCCTTGCCCTTGTAATCCGCGGTGATCTGCGCGCCCAGCTCCTGCACGCGCTTCTGCACCTGCTCGCTCGACAGTAGAGGGTAGATCCGGCTTCTGGACATGGTCATGACGCGCTCCGCTCTCCCTTGCTCCATTCAACCCCAGGCCTATGGCCTGGGTCTACCCTTCAGATCCGAAGGTTCCACCATGGATCGAGGTCATTCATGATCGTCGCGAGTATCCTCAATGCAGCCATGGAAGTCCCGCTGGAGAACCCTTATCACGCGCCCGAGGTCCTGAACTGGGTCAAGGCCGCCCAGACAGGGGATCAACTCGCCTTCGGCTACCTCGTGGAGCGCTTCCAGAGGGACGTGTACGGAAAGGCCTTCTCCATCGTCAAGAATCACCTGGACGCTGATGATGTCGTCCAGGAGACCTTCCTGCGCGCCTATCGAGCGCTTCCAGGCTTCCGATTCGAATCGAGTTTCAGGACCTGGCTGACCACCATTGCCACACGCCAGGCCCTGAACCATCTGGACCGCCAGCGCAGCAACCACGAATCCATCGATGTCCACAACGAGGATGAGCACGAACATTCAGCCCTGCGCATCGAGGAGAACCAGATGTCCACGCTGCTGGATGCAGAGGCTCGTCGACTCCTCCGGGAGGCGCTTCCCAAGCTACCCAAACGCCAGAAACAGGCCCTGATGATGAAACTCGAACAAGACTGCAAATACGAACAGATTGCTTCTGCAATGGGAACCTCCGTGGGCAGCGTCAAGGCCCACATCTTCCATGCCATCCAGAACTTGACCCGATCGATCCGAGGAGGGAAGTCATGACCGACCTGCCCCGCCCCTGCCAGGAGGCCCTCCAGGCCATCGAGATCAGCCCCCTCGAACTGTCCGACGAGGTGCTGCGGCACCTGAAGACCTGCCATGCCTGCTCCGAAGCTCGCGTACTGTGGCTCTCCCTGGAAAGCTCCCCTGAGCCCCTGGCGCCCACGGGCTACTTCGAAACCCTCAGCACCCGCATTCTCCTCAAACTCCCTCCTGCTCGCCGCCATTGGGCCCGTTCCACCCGATTCCTCCTGGGAGCCGCAGCCGGATTCCTGGTCCTGGCCGCGGGCCTTGGGGGGTATATGGCTGGCAGTTTGAACAAGGCCGCCATAACCGCCACCACACGCCCCCCCGAGAGCATCGATCCCGTGGCCGAGACGCCCTTCCAGAGCGCCGACGACGACCTGAGCCACCTCCTCACCCTCAGTCCCGAGGAGGGCAAGGAGCTCATCAAGCGCCTCCAAGCCCAGAGCAAGCCCACCAAGTGAGACCCTCCATGCTTCAAGCCCTGATAGCCCTCCTGATCGGTACGAGCCTCCTGGCGCAGTCTTCCGCCGAACCCAGAAATCGCCGTTTCTTCCCCGAAGGCATGAGCCGAGAAAACTACCTTTCTGAACTCAAGCGGCATCACGCCCACCGAATCCAGGAAAGCGTGGGTTTATCAGAGGATCGGGCCAAAGCCCTCGCGGGGCGCTGGATGAAATACCTTGAGGAGTCTGGAAAGGTTGGAAGAAACCTCTTCAAGTCCCACAGCCAGTTCAATGAAATCCTTCGTGGGCCCTTTTCCGAGGAGGAGAAGAACCATCGCCTCAAGCCCCTGCTGGACGAGTTTCTCAACCTTCGTGCCCAACAGGCCGAGCTCAAACGGCGCTTTGAAGAGGACGCCCGCGCCGGACTCTCCCCTGCTCAGCAGGTGCGAATGATCATGCTCATCGAGGAACTTCAGCGATTCCTACAGGAAGGCATGCGAGAGCTGAGGGGAAGACGCTTCGAGCGACGGAGTTGATCGGCCAGGGTCAGTCGCGAACCTGCCGAGAGACGGCCCCTTGGATCCAATCAAGGAAAGGACCAGAGCCTGCTTCCGCCTGGAACATCAAGATTTCTGGAATTTCATAGGTGTGCAGGTCGGTAATGACCTGGCTCACATTCTCGAACTGATCCTTGACCGTCTTGATGATCAGTAGCACTTCCTCGTCGAGGTAGGTGCCGCCCTTGTAGTAGTAGTAGCTCTTGAGTCCCGGCACGATGTTCACGCAGGCGGCGAAGCCCTGATCGACCAGAGCTGCTGCAATGGTGAGCGCCGTTTCCTCGCTGCCACACGTGGTCAGAACTGCACAGGCATCGACATTCGACAAGACGACCTCCCCAGTCTGCCTGTCACGAGTTTGCCATGGACCGCGGTTTCTACCAAGAGCTCCATCTGATCAATTGCGCTGCCACCCCAAGGATTCTGGGGTGGCTACCGGGCCAGCTGGCTGGCGAACACATACTGGACCCTGCCTTTGGAACGAGGCATCAAACGTTCGAGTGCTGCAACCGTCTCGGGGTGGATATGGCCGATCACCAACACCTGTCCCTCCGTTTCGGCCAGACGCAGGGCTCGCTCCCACTGCCGTTCCATTTCCGCAAAGCTCTTGTCGTCATCCAAAAAGACCTTGCGCTGAACGGTAGGTACCCCCAAGTCCGCCGCCACGAGGCTGGCGACCGTATCCTTCTCGGTCCTGCTATCGACGAAAAAGTAGCCTCGGGCTTTCACTTCTTCGAGAATCCACGTCATCCGGGTGCGATCAGGCGTGATGCGCGACCCCATGTGGTTGTTCACACCCTTGCGATGCGGGACATTCAGAAGTGCCGCCCTCACCCTCTGTCGAATTTCCGATTCTGAATGGTTGAAGAGAATGGCATGGGGTCCAGGGTCCTTGGATGGGCCGGGGTAGCCGAGGGGTTCCATGGGCATGTGAAGAAGGACTTCCTTTCCCTTGGAGAATGCAGTTTCTGCGCTCTCCCGGGTGCGCTCCTCGAAGGGCAGCACTGCCACCGACAGGGGTAATGGATTGGCACAGAGCCGGATGACCAGTTCTGTTGGGGCATGCCCCAAGTCATCCACCACCAAGGCGAGGCGCGGAAGCATTTCCTTTGAATCCCCAGATATCTCTCGATCCCTTGGCCCCATCGAGGCGGGAGGTTCTGGCCGCGGGCGAGGCCCCTCGCGAGGTGATGGCTTGGGAATTGGAGGAGCGGGCGTGGTCACGGGGGCAGTCTTCACCGGCGCACGGAAGGCGCGCGTCAACCCGTACCCCATCAACACCCCAAGGACCAGCAACGCCGAACCACCCAGTGCCAGCTTGAGCAGGGACGTGGAGGATCCCCCAGCCTTTCGGCCCTTGGCCATGGGAGCTCAGCCGATCAAAGCGCTGGGAACAGCATTCAGAAGCCAGTCCTTGGGACGCCGGAGTTCGGTCACTTTTCCAGGCTCTGAACTGGCCAACAGCTCCAGAGCCTTGGGCACAGGATCCTCGTCGGGCCGGAGTCCTCGCAGAACCTGTCGGGGCACCACAGGCTGATGATCCAAGCGTTCGCCCCCCACGCCGATCCAACGTTGATAGACAAGTTCGACGGCTCCACCCATGCGGAGGGGGATGCGTTGGGTCAGGGCCCCCAGGGCCGCAGTGCGCTCGCCGAGGGTGGACAGCTTCGAGTGCTTGGCCACTGAGGCCAGAACCTCCGAAGGACCCGAGGTCCCGGTTCCCAGGAGCAACGCGATATTGCCTCGTGTCTTGCCACTGGTGGGTGGGACTGTGATTTCGAGATCCTCTTTCCCTGTCTCCTGAATTTTCACCAAAGTGCCTTTGAGCCCCATCAGACTGGCAAGCTTGGCGGCCTCCTGGAGAGACCCGCCCACGCAGTGGCGCAGGTCCAAAAGGATGGGTTTCTTGGGATCGGCCTTCTCCAGGGCTTGTTCTGCTTCCGAGGCACGCCCCGCGGAGAGATCCAGGAAACGAAGGACGGTCCCCCGTTCCTCGGAGCGAACCTCCAAGGGAGGAACAGGAACCACCTCGCGTTTCAGTTCGAGGGTCTTGCTCTCCAAGGTGGCAATGGCCGTCCGGTACAACGTAACGGCGCTGCCTGGAGCCCCATGGAGTCGACGCTCGAGGCTCCAGGGGGTCATGCTTCCCACACTCAGTCCATCGACCTTCCGAATGACATCGCCGGGAATCAATCCGGCCTTGGCCGCAGGGCCATTCGGGAATACCACAAGCACCTGGGCATACATCCCGCGCTTGACCACTTTCATGCCCAGGTCAGCCGGTCCTGGATCGGGAGCCCTCAGCTCTTCAGGAGAGAGGTAGCTGTTGAGGATATGGGCCCGGGTCAAGGCTGCCTGAATACCACCCTCGATCACCTTTTCCATATCCACGGGATCGACATAGTTTTCCCGAATCAGACCGAGCACATCCTGGATATCGGAGATTCCGGCAAGGGGATCCTGCTTGGCCGTTCGGCCGTCTTGGGCTCTCGCCTGTGGCCTGGGGACCGGCACCATGGGCGCCGTGAGCCCGAACACAATCGGGAAGGTGAGGATGGATAGCCACGTGCGCTGATGCATAGGGCCTTAGTGTAGGATCTGCGGCCACTGAATCCCAGGCCTCTCTTGGGAGCCCCATGGGACTTGGGCAAGGAATCAAGCCTCAAGGCCTCCTAAGCACCTCAGCCAAGTCCTCGATGCACCGTTCGGTCGCGCGGTTGGGTTCGGGGTTGGACAGGGACTGCCTGGCTTCGAGGGAAGCCATGAGCCCCTCGGCCGCGGTCCGCAGCCGCCCTTCGAACCCGGGTCCTTGAGGCACCACCACAGCCCTTCCATTGCGCGCCATGGCAAGCGCGTTGGCATTCTGGTGATTCCCCGCGGAATTCGGAAGAGGCACCAGGAGGGCCGGGCGGCCGCAGGCTGAAAGCTCGGCGCAGGTGCTCGCACCCGATCTGCTGATGACCAGGCTCGTGGACTCCAACGCCAGATCCATATCCTGAAGGAAGGGGACCAGTTCATGGCGTGGATGCCGTTCCTGGTCCTTCCACCGCTCGAATTCAAGAGGGCCGGCCTGGTGGAGAATGGTCCAGTCTTCATGGGCATCCAGCAGGGGACCGGCAATCCGAAATAGGGCCTCATTGAGGGCTCGGGCACCACCGCTGCCCCCAAGGATCAGCAGCCTTTGCGGGGCCCCAAGCTCGGCCATGTCCTTGAAACCCCTCCGAAAGGCTTCCCGAACCGGGGTTCCAACCCTCAGGCAGCGCGCGCCGCGGAGGTGCGCTTCAGCGCCTTCCATTCCCATCCATACCCGCGTCGCGCGCTTGGCCAGCAGTTGTATCAACCGTCCCGGCGCAGCGTTGGATTCGTGAAGGAAATAGGGGATACGGAGGGCCCTGGCAGCAAGGGTCGCAGGAGCCGCTCCATAACCACCGGTGGCGATCACGGCGAGTGGACGATCCTTCTTCCATTGGCGCACCAGGACACGGTAGCTCTTGAGGAGTTTGCCCATCCCCTGAAGCTTGGCCCAAGGGGAGCGCCCGACGAGTCCTTGAACGTCAAGCAGGACATGCTGCCAACCCGTTTCAGGAAGAAGGCGAGCTTCAATCCCTTTCTGGGCTCCCACAAAGACGATGGGCACACCCTCGAAGCGTTTCAGGATCTCTTCCGCAAGGGCGGCGGCGGGGAAGAAGTGTCCCCCCGAGCCTCCCCCTGTCAGGACGATCACACCTGAGAAGTTGGGCATCTGCATGGAACGAGCCTAGCACCTCGCTTCCGCCCTTTCGCCCTTAGTCGCACGTAGGGGCCCTGGTAGGATGGACGTTTGCGTCAACCCTATGGGACCACATTGGGAGCCTACATGAAAATACTCGTAGCACTCAAACACGTGCCTGACACGGAAACCAAGATCAAGATCGCAAGCGATCAACGAGCCCTGGATGCCAGCGACGTCAAATGGATTACCAGCCCCTATGATGAATACGCGCTCGAGGAAGCCATTCGACTGAAGGAGGCGAAAGGCGCCGAAGTCATTGCAGTCTCTGTGGGGGATGAGAAGGCAAAGGATGTGCTTCGAAACGCATTGGCCCTTGGAGCCGACCGCGCAGTCTGGCTTAAACGTTCAACCGCCGTCGATGCCCTCGGCACAGCCGAAACCATTGCAAACTTTGCACGCTCAATCTCCCCGGAACTCCTCCTCTTCGGTCACAAAGGTTACGGCATGGACAACAGCGCCGTGGGTCCGATGGTTGCGGAATTCCTGGGCCTTCCCCAAGCCAACCTTGTCACCAAGCTTGAAGTCCTTGACGGAACCTTCCGAGCCGAACGCGAAGGTGATCTTGGGACCGAAGTGGTCGAAGGCTCCCTTCCAGCGGTGATCACGGCCCAGCGTGGCCTGAATGATCCTCGTTACGCAAACCTCAAAGGCATCATGGCCGCCAAGAAGAAGACGATTGAGGAGGCCGATGGTGAGGAGGCTCCCGCAGGGACCACCCTCTTGGCCATGAAGCTGCCCCCGGCTCGTCCAGAGGGACGTCGCATCGAGGGTGACGTCGAGCTCCAGGCTCAAACCCTCATTCGACTGCTCAGGGACGAAGCCAAGGTTCTCTAGGCTCACGGTCAGGATTCGCACGTAAATAAAGGAAACCCAAATGATCCTCGTATTCTGTGAACTCAAAGACGGGAAGAT
This sequence comes from uncultured Solibacteraceae bacterium, assembly GCA_964589695.1. Classification (GTDB taxonomy): domain Bacteria; phylum Acidobacteriota; class Holophagae; order Holophagales; family Holophagaceae; genus CAZPUI01. The sequence continues at coordinate 7,544 of CAZPUI010000198.1, forward strand.
CCGAAAACCCTCGCTGGAGTCCCTTTCGGAAGCACGACGCCTCGCTGACGGCGCTGCCATGGACGTGGGGGCGGTCTTCGCAGGCCCCACCACGGCTGGGGTTGAAGCAGCAGCCCAACATGGTGCCGACATCATCTACACCCTTGAATCAGCCGCCTTGGCATCCTACAGCAGTGATTTGTTTGCAAGCCTGCTGGCGGATGTGGTCACGCAAAAGCAAGCATCGGCCTTACTCGGGGCAGCTACCCCCTGCGGCAAGGATGTGCTTCCTCGCGTTGCGGCCAAATTGAAGGCAGGCTATGCCTCGGATGTTACGGGTTTGGAAGTGCAAGATGGCAAGCTCGTAGCGCATCGACCCATTTTCGCCGGGAAGGCCATTGCGACCACAGCCTTCACCACGGGAGTGCAAGTGGCCAGCGTCAGGCCCAACATCTTCGCCGTGACCGAAGCCCCCCGGGCCCAAAAAATGGAGCCACTGCCCGTTTCAACCACTGACTTCAAGGCCGTCGTGAAGGAAATCCTGGCCAAGGGTGGGAGCAAGGTCGACCTTACCGAGGCGGACATCATCGTGTCAGGTGGACGCGGCATGAAGGATGGAGGCAACTTCAAACTGCTTGAGGACCTTGCCGATGCGTTGGGTGGCGTTGTCGGCGCGAGCCGTGCGGCAGTTGATGCCGGATGGGGCATCCCCCACAGCATGCAGGTTGGCCAAACCGGGAAGGTGGTCAGCCCCACGCTCTACATCGCCGCGGGAATCAGTGGTGCTATCCAGCACGTGGCTGGCATGAGCAGTTCCAAATACATCGTCGCCATCAACAAGGATCCCGAGGCGCCCATCTTCAAGATCGCGGACTATGGGATCGTGGGCGACCTCTTCCAGGTTCTACCCGAACTCACCAAAGCCGCCCTCGCACGGTAATTTCGAACAAAGCTGCACAAAAACGCCCCCTCGGATGAGGGGGCGTTTTTGTGCTTCAAATGCTGTTTGGAGAAACGAGGGTACAAAAGCACGCCCCCGTTTTACCGGGGGCGTGTCTGAGGATAACGTCGCAGCGACCTACTTTCCCACCTCTGTCCGAGGCAGTATCATCGGCCCTCTGGAGCTTA
>CAZPUI010000199.1:0-8626 GCA_964589695.1 uncultured Solibacteraceae bacterium
AGGCCGTGGTGCGGTGGTCGATGATGGTGTGGTCGGGGCGATTGAACCGCTCGGCCAGCCAGCGCTCGGCGATGGCCATGCCCACGGCGTTGCCGATGCCCTGGCCCAGGGGGCCGGTGGTGGTTTCCACCCCGGCGGTGTGGCCGAATTCAGGGTGGCCGGGGGTCTTGGAGCCCCACTGCCGGAAGGCCTTGAGGTCTTCCAGTTCCAGACCGTAGCCCGCCAGATGGAGCAGGGAGTACATCAGCATGCTGGCGTGGCCGCAGCTGAGGACGAAGCGGTCCCGGTTGGCCCAGGTGGGCTTGGCGGGGTTGTGCTTCATGAACTGGGTCCAGAGGACGTAGGCCGCCGGCGCCTGGGCCATGGGCGTGCCGGGGTGGCCGCTGTTGGCCTTCTGGACACCGTCCATGGCGAGGCAACGGATGGTATCGATGCAAAGCTTTTCAAGGCGCGAGGCGGACACAGGCAGACCCTCCCAAAAGTTCCATTGTCCCAACCCCCGGGGCAGGGTCCAAGGCGAAATACCAGTCCCGTGGGTCCGTGAAATTTCTCCAAAGAGGGCTGCCCATTTCAGAAAACCAGGTCTATATTGAAGGGCATCGGGAACGTTCCCAGTCAACATCTGAGGCTATTCCTTCTACCTGGAGTTTCGCCGTGACCCCTTCGCTCGGCCTGCCTATGCCCTGTCTGCTTCCGCCCCTGGATCCCGGGTTTCGACCCGCGGTGCTGGCCAACCGGGCCTTCCGCGCCGAGGTGGCCGCCTCCGGCGTTGGGGTGCCCCTCCTCCTGGCCCTGGAACGGCCCGATGGATCGGTGTCCCACTTCGCGTCCGAGGTCTTCCCCGAAGGGCATCCCAGGTTCCCCAGCAACTTCGAGTACGTGGAGCGGATCTTCAAGTTTCTGCTCTGGGCACGGGGTGGGGCCCGCACCTACCTGGCGGGACCTGCGCCCCTGGCGGACCACCTCCGGGCTACCTATTCGCCCGAGGGTGCGCGGGCCTTCGACCACGCCTTCATGGGGGCCGATGTCTACGATCGCCCCTTCGAAATCCTCCATGTTCCCTTGGGGCAGGTCCCCCAGGAACACGAGGTGGGTAGGCCCCTGGGGCGCCACCTGGAGGGTTGTCGCATCGGCTTCGACCTGGGAGCCTCGGACCGGAAGGTCTCGGCCGTGGTGGATGGCGAGGCTATCTTCAGTGAAGAGGTGGTGTGGGAGCCCCGCAAGGCCAGCGATCCCGACTACCACTATCGGGAGATCAAGGCGGCCCTGGACAAGGCCGCGGGGCAAATGCCCAGGCTGGATGCCATCGGCGGCTCCTCCGCGGGGGTGATCGTGAACAACCAGATCCGCATCGCCAGCCTCTTCCGGGGGGTGCCTGCGGATCGCTACGGGGAGGTGCGCACCATCTTCCACCGCCTGTCCCAGGAATACGGGGTGCCCTTCGAGGTGGTCAACGATGGGGATGTGACGGCCCTGGCGGGGGCCATGAGCCTGGAGGAGGCTGGGGTCCTGGGCATCGCCCTGGGGTCCAGCGAGGCCGCGGGCTATGTGAACCTCCAGGGGAACATCCTGGGCTGGCTCTCGGAACTGGCCTTCGCCCCCATCGACTACAGCCCCGAGGCGCCCCGGGACGAATGGAGCGGAGATCGTGGGGTGGGGGCCATGTACCTGAGCCAGCAGGCCATCTTCCGGCTGGCGCCCAAGGCGGGCATCGGCATCCCCGAAGGGCTCACGGATGCCGATCGGTTGAAGCATGTGCAGGCCTTCCTCGAGGCCGGTCACGACGGCGCCCGCCAGATCTGGCGCACCCAGGGTCTCTACCTGGGCTATGCCATCGCCCACTACGCGGAGTTCTACCCCATCCGTCACCTGCTCATCCTGGGGCGCTGCACGTCAGGGATGGGGGGTGAGATCCTCCTTGAAAGCGCGCTGGAGGTCCTGAGGACCGAATTCCCCGACCTGGCAGACCTGAACGTCCAGCTTCCGGACGAGAAGAGTCGCCGCGTGGGCCAGAGCATCGCCGCCGCCAGCCTTCCCGCCCTGTCCTGAGGTCCGCCATGAACTTCCACCTGCCCACCGCTGAACTCTTCGTGCCCGACGGCCTCCCCACCGAGGCGGCCCTGGCCCGCACCACCCACCTCGCCGTGGGCGCCCACCAGGACGACCTGGAGATCATGGCGGCCCACGGGATCCTGGCCTGCTTCCAGCGCCCAGACCAGTGGTTCACGGGGGTGGTGGTCACGAACGGCGCGGGCTCGCCCCGGGATGGCCTCTACCGAGACACCACGGACGCCCAGATGATGGACGTGCGCCGCAAGGAGCAGAAGAAGGCCGCCGTTGTGGGTGAGTATGGGGCCCTGGCCCTCCTGGACTATCCCAGTGGACCCGTGAAGGACGCCTCTGACCTGCGCCTGGTGGAGGATCTTGCGGCCCTTTGCCTGGCCACTCGGCCAAGGGTGGTCTAAACGCACAACCTGGCGGACAAGCACGACACCCATGTGGCCGTGGCCCTGCGTGCGGTGGCGGCCCTGCGATCCCTGCCCCCGGAGGCGCAGCCCGCGGAATTCTACGGCTGCGAGGTATGGCGGGACCTGGACTGGATGGTGGACGAGGACAAGGTGGCCTTCGACCTGTCGGACCACGAGAGCCTCCAGGCCGCCCTCCTGGGGGTCTTCCATAGCCAGATCTGCGGGGGCAAGCGCTACGACCTGGCCACCCTGGGCCGCCGCAAGGCCCACGCCACCTACCATGCCAGCCACGGGACGGACACCTCCACGGGGCTGACCTTCGCCCTGGACCTGTGCCCCCTGCTGCAGGACCCAGCCCTGGATCCCACCGCCTTCATCCAGGGGCGCATCGAACGTTTCATGCAGGATGTCCAGGGACGGCTGGCAAGGCTACGCTAGTAGGTTCACACCCGCAGTCCAGGAGGAACCCTTGACCCTCAAGGTTGAAATTCATGAACAGCCCACGACCCTGGCGCACCTCCTCCAGACCCAGTGGGAGAAGGTGCAGGCTGCGGCCGAGGCCATCCGCCGACGGGATCCCGCGTACTTCTTCCTGGCCGCCCGGGGCACCTCGGACCATGCGGGGCTCTACGCCAAGTATCTCTGGGGGGCCTTCAATGGGGTTCCCATGGCCTTGGCGGCCACGAGCCTCTTCAGCATCTACCGAACCTCGCCCCGGCTCCGAAACGCCCTGGTGATCGGCATCTCCCAGTCCGGGCAGTCCCCGGACATCCTGAGCGTCGTGGAGGATGGGAAGCAGCAGGGCAACATGACCCTGGCCATCACCAATGATCCCACCTCGCCCCTGGCCACCCTCTCGGACTTCGTCATCGATATCAGCGCGGGACCGGAACGTGCGGTGGCGGCCACCAAGACCTACACGGCCCAGCTCATGGCCGTGGCCATGCTGGCGGTGGCCATGGAGGCCGATCCCCAGCGCGAGGCGGAACTCCGTCAGGTGCCTGACTTCGTGGCCCAGGTGCTGGAGCTGGATGGGGAGATCGAGCGGGTGGCCCAGCGCTACCGCTACATGGACCAGTGCGTGGTCCTGGGCCGGGGCTTCAACTATGCCTCGGCCTTCGAATGGTCCCTCAAGCTCAAGGAACTGGCCTACATCGTGGCTGAACCCTACAGCAGTGCGGACTTCCAGCACGGGCCCATCGCCATCGTCGGTCCAGGCTTCCCGGTCCTGGCCATTGCGCCCAAGGGCGAGGTCCTGCCGGACATGATCAAGCTGCTCCAGCGGCTGCGGGCCGAGTTCGCTGCGGAGCTTCTGGTGGTGAGCGACGACGAAGAAGCCCTGGCCCTGGCCCAGTCCCCCCTGAGGGTGCCGGCGGTGCCCGAGTGGCTCTCCCCCATCGTGGACATCGTGGCGGCCCAGCTCTTCTGCTACCACCTGACCCGGGCCAAGGGCTACGACACCGAACAACCCCGCGGGCTGAGCAAGGTCACCCGCACTTCCTGAGGTATTCCATGACAGCACCGACCTTGGTCGTGATGGCCGCGGGCATCGGCAGCCGCTACGGCGGTTTGAAGCAGGTGGACCCCGTAGGACCCAGCGGCGAAATCATCATCGACTACTCCCTTCACGATGCCCACCGGGCGGGCTTCCGCAAGGTGGTCTTCGTCATCAAGCGGGAGATCGAGGAGGTCTTCCGGGAGCGCATCGGCCAGAAGGCCGAGGCCCTCATGGACACCCGCTATGCCTTCCAGGAACTGACGGACTTGCCCGAGGGCTTCGGCATTCCCGAAGGCCGGGTGAAGCCCTGGGGTACGGGGCATGCCGTGCTGGCGGCCCGGGCCCATCTGGACGGCCCCTTTGCCGTCATCAATGGCGACGATTTCTACGGTCGGCATGCCTTCCAGGTGCTGGGGGACTTCCTGCGGGAGACGCAGGAAGGGCGCTACGCCATGGTGGGCTATGCCCTGGAGAACACCCTCACCGAGCATGGTCATGTGTCCAGGGGTGTCTGCACGGCGGATGAGGATGGACGTCTCACCAGCATCACGGAGCGGACGCGCATCCAGTCCTTCGGCGAAGCCGTTCGCTACACGGAGGATGGGGTGATCTGGGAGGATCTGCCCCGTCAGGCCCCGGTGTCCATGAACCTGTGGGGCTTCAGCCTGGACTTCCTCAAGGCCCTGGAGGCGCGCTTCCCGGACTTCCTGACCCGCATGGCGGACCCCCTCAAGGCCGAATACTTCCTTCCAGGGGTCGTGGATGCCCTGGTCCAGGAAGGCCGGGCCACCGTCCAGGTGCTGCCCACCGCGTCCAAGTGGTTCGGCATCACCTACCCCGAGGACAAGCCCCGGGTCCAGGCGGCCATCGCCGCCCTGGTGGCCGCGGGCGATTATCCTTCTCCCTTGCGCTGAAAACCATCGAACCAGGAGCCCCCATGAGCGAAGCCTCCGCCCAGCGCACCCGGAACATGCGCTACCTGCTCTTCATCGCGGGCCTCGGCGGCCTGCTCTATGGCATCGATGTGGGCATCATCGCCGGGGCACTGCCCTACCTGGAGAGCGCCGCCTCCGTGGCCTGGAAGCTCAGCGCCCAGCAGCTCAGCTTCGTGGTGGCGGCGGTGCTCCTGGGGAGTGTCCTCAGCTCCCTCTTCGCCGGGGCCCTGGCGGACGCCTTCGGCCGTAAACCCATCATGATCCTGTCGGGGGTGCTCTTCGTCCTTTCGATCCCCGTCATCGCCCTGGCCAGTGGCTACACGCCCCTGCTGCTGGGGCGGCTGCTCCAGGGCATCTCGGGCGGCCTCATCGGGGTGGTGGTGCCCCTGTACCTGGCGGAAGGCCTGGGGGCCTCCAACCGTGGGCGGGGCACGGGCATCTTCCAGCTCCTGCTCACGGTGGGGCTCGTGCTGGCCGCCCTCATCGGCCTGTACTATGCCGGCCAGGTGGAGCGGGTGACCGCTTCTGCCGCCGGGATGGCCGAGGCCCTGCGCACCGAGACCATCTTCAATGCCAAGGACCATGCCTGGCGGGCCATCTTCTGGATGTGCCTGACCCCCGGCCTCGTCTTCACCGCCGGGGCCTTCCTCCTGTCCGAGAGCCCCCGCTGGCTCTTCAAGAAGGGGCGTTCCGAGAAGGCTCTGGCGGCCCTGCTCAAGACCCGCAGCCCCGAGGAAGCGGACACCGAGATGCGGGAGATGGCCGACACGGCCCATGCCACCGGAGAGAAGGCCGGGACCCGGGACAGTCTGTTCTCCCGGAAGTATGTGGTGCCCTTCGTGCTGGCCTGCGTGATCCTGGGCTGCAACCAGGCCACGGGCATCAATTCGATCCTGGCCTACATCGTCAACATCCTGAACAATGCCGGCCTTCCGGGCTCCATCGCCAACTGGGGCGACCTGAGCGTGAAGGTCCTGAACATGGTCATGACCGTGGTGGCCGTGGCCCTGGTGGACCGCAAGGGCCGGAAGTTCCTCCTGAGCATGGGTTCGGGGGGCATTGTGGTGTCCCTGGCCATTGCGGGACTCCTGTTCCTGAATGCCGAGAAGGGGCAGCGGGACCTCAAGGCCCACTTCGTCGCCCAGGTGCAGGCCGATGCCCTCACCCTGCCCAAGGTCGATGCCGACCTTCTGGCCCAGGCGGGACTGCCCCGCACGGAACGACCCCAGCAGCTGACCTTGGTGTACCGCTATGGCCCCTTCACCAACGTCCAGACCCGCCGCACGGACGATGCGGGCCAGAAGGCGCTGGACATCAATCGTACGGACACCGTCCAGCAGGACAGTGTGGTGGGCGCCTTCTTCCGCAAGCTCCACCTCAACCCCTTCGCCGATCCCGCGGAGGGGGCCACGGCGCCCCTGGTGATCGAGAAGGCCATGGTGGGACCGGTGCCCTCCGTGGTGAATGGTTGGCTCACCACCCTCTGCATCCTGGCCTTCATCAGCTTCTATGCCGCGGGTCCCGGGGTCTGCGTTTGGCTCGCGCTCTCCGAGCTCATGCCCACCCGCATCCGTTCCAATGGCATGAGCGTGGCATTGCTCGTGAACCAGTTCGTGTCCACCAGCATCGCCGCCGTCTTCCTGCCCATGGTGGGGAACTACGGCTACGCCGCCATGTTCTTCTTCTGGGCCGGCTGCACGGTGATCTACTTTGTCGCGGCGGCCTTCTTCCTGCCTGAGACCAAGGGCAAGACCTTGGAGGAGATCGAGGCCCACTTCGAGGGCCGCGGTCGCTGAAAACTCAAGGATGCCAGGGGCCCTTGCGATGGACTGAACATGGCCCTCCCGATGATCAAACGCAGACGCCTGCTTGGGTGGCTTGCCGCCCTGGCGGGGGCTGGGCTCCTGGTGGTTCTGGGGTGGTGGGTCTTCATTGCGGGGCGCGCCATTCCCCCCCGACTGATCTTCGTGTTGCCCAAGAGCCATGAACAGTGGGAAGGCTTCAAGGTGGACGAGGAGGCGGCGGTCAAGGAACTGCTGCTCCTGGTTTTCCGTGGGGCCAAGGACCGCACCCTGGTGCGCATGGAGAACCTTCCCACGGAAGAACAGCAGCGGCTCCTCGGCCCCCGGGATCAGATCCTGAGGATCCGTGCGGCGCGGGCTTTCTCCCAGTTGAAACTCGATGCGGAATGGTGGTCCAGTCCCACCGCCACGCCCCTCAAGCTCACGTCAGGGCTCGTGACCCCCCGGAAGGCCTGGACAACCCTGTCCGCCCATCCGGATCTGGGATTCCGGAACGAGCGGGTGGAGGCCTTGATCTGCGAGGACCCTGCCCAGTTCTGGACCCTGCTGGACATCCAGGTGTTGCGGGCCCAGACCTCGGGCCTCAAGGAGGCCTCGCATCGGATCACCCAGTTCCACAATGCCCATCCCGATCAGGTCCTGGCGAATTACCTCGATGGTGATATCCATTTCCGAATCCAGCATTTTCGCCCTGAATTGGTCCAGGGAGCCCAGCACCGCGCCATGCAGTATTTCCAGTCCGTGACCCGGACCGCCCCCTGGATCGCCGAGACCTGGAACCAGCTGGCCCAACTTCAGGCCGGGATGGGGCGTCACCGGGAGGCCCTGGACCTGTTGAAGCGTGGGTTGGAGGTGCGTCCTGGCTCCCAGCAGCTCCTGTCGGGGCTCAGCTATGCCGCCCGCTCGGCGGGTCTCCTGGACATCGCCCACAGGGCCTACCTGCGTCGCCTGGCCTGGGTGCCTGCGGAACTGGATCCCATTGAAGCGGAGAACACCCTGCTCTACCTGGGTCATACGGATGCCTTCGAACGGACCCTGGAGGCCCGTACCGGACACAACCAGAACAGCCTGGTGGACTTCTACCGCGGCTACTGTCTGCTGCTGCGGGGGCGGCAGCAGGAGGCGGTGGCCTCCTTCTCGCGCACCGAAGCCCTGCATGGCGACTTCCTGCGCTTCCCCAGGCTGGCGCGGGTGTTCCGCCAGGCCGCCCTGAAGGAGGTGCAACCCGGGGCACTTTCCCTGAAGGAATTCGGCAGCTCCAGGAGCAGCCTCCAGATCATCGATGGGGAGTTCACGTTCAAGCTGGCGGAAGCCTTCGCCCTCTATGGAGACCACGATGGGGCCATCGACATGGCCGCCACGGCCTTCGGCCAAGGATTCTCCTGTGCCCGTTGGTACCAGACCAGCCCCCTCATGCAGAACCTGCAGGGGCTGCCCCGGTACCAGAACCTGGTCCACAACGTGATGCAGCGCCAGAGCCGCTTCGAAGCGGAGTACAAGGCTGCTGACTTCGGCTTGTAGCTGGATCGAGCAGGCGGGGCGCTGCAGCCTTCAAGCGCGGGCGTGGCTGGCCTTCACGAAGGCTGTGAAGAGCGGATGGGGCTGAAGGGGTTTGCTCTTGAACTCGGGGTGGAACTGGCAACCCAGGTAGTAGGGGTGAGCCTCGGTGGGCAGCTCCACGATTTCCACGAAGGTGCCGTCTGGACTGAGCCCCGTGAACCGCATCCCCACCGCCTCCAGGGGCGCTCGGAACTCGGCCTGGTTGAACTCGAAGCGGTGCCGGTGCCGTTCCTTGATCTCCGTGGTGCCATAGGCCCGGTGGGCATGGGAATCCTCGGTCAGCACGCAGGGGTAGGATCCCAGGCGCATGGTGCCCCCGAGCTCTTCCACGTCCACCAGCTCGCGGAGCTTGAAGATGATGCG
>CAZPUI010000200.1:0-8613 GCA_964589695.1 uncultured Solibacteraceae bacterium
GCGACCTGGAAGAGCTGGTGCTCCTCGACCTTGCCACGGGGAAGGAAACCAAGGTGGAATCGGATCCCCTCAAGCGGGTGGATTTCGGGGGCGCCCTCTTCAGCGAGGTGACCGAGGACCTGGTGCTGACCACCTACGAGGACGACAAGACCCGGGTGTATTTCAAGGACAAGGGCTGGGAAGCGGATTACAAGCTCCTGCAGAAGAAACTGCCGGGTCGGCAGATCAACTTCGGCTCCATGACTGCCGACGAACAGAAATTCATCCTGGCCGCTTCCAGCGACACGGACCCAGGTACCCGCTACCTCTTCGATCGCAAGACCAAGAAGCTCACCCTGGAATACGTGAGCCGGGAAAAGCTGCCCCGGGAGCACATGGCCCCCATGAAGCCCATCCGCTACAAGAGCAGCGATGGCCTGGAGATCCCCGCGTACCTGACCCTGCCCAAGGGCACGGCCTCCAAGGGCCTTCCCTTGATCGTCATGCCCCACGGCGGCCCCTGGGCCCGGGACAGCTGGGGCTTCCATCCCCACGCCCAGTTCCTGGCCAACCGGGGCTATGCCGTGCTTCAGCCCAATTTCCGCGCCTCCACGGGTTTCGGGAAGAAGTTCCTCAATGCGGGCAACGGCCAGTGGGGCCGGCTCATGCAGGACGACCTCACCTACGGTGGGAAGCACCTCGTGAAGACGGGCGTCGTGGATGCCCAGCGCGTGGGCATCCTCGGGGGCTCCTATGGGGGCTACGCGGCCCTGGCGGGGGTTGCCTTCACCCCGGACCTCTTCAAGGCCTCCGTGCCCATCGTGGGCCCCTCCAACCTGCTCACCTTGTTGGAGAGCATTCCCCCTTACTGGGAGTCCCTCCGCACGGTCTTCCACGAGCGCATGGGCAACCCCAAGACCCCCGAGGGCAAGAAGCAGCTGGAGAAGCAGTCCCCGCTCTTCTCCGCCGACAAGATCAAGACGCCCCTCCTGGTGGTCCAGGGTGCCAATGATCCCCGTGTGAAGAAGGCCGAGAGCGACCAGATCGTCATCGCCCTGCGGGACCGGAACTTCCCGGTGGAGTACCTCTGCGCCCCGGATGAGGGCCACGGCTTCCGTCGTCCCGTGAACAACATGGCCATGTTTGTCGCTGCGGAGAAATTCCTGGCCAAGCACCTGGGCGGCCGGTTCCAGGAGGGCGGCACCCCCGAGGTCATGCAGCGCCTCAAGGAGATCACGGTGGATCCCAAGACCGTGACCCTGGCCAAGAAGGCGGAAGTCTCCGCCCTACCCGTCCCCGCGGTGGACCTGGCGCCCTTCACCGCCGCCTACAAGGGGTCCATCGCGGTGCAGGGGCGGGACCTGACCTTCACCCTGAACCGGGAGGTGAAGGAGGACGGCGGGCAGTGGTTCGTCCAGGACACCATCTCCCTGGCCATGGTGGGCGAGATCAAGCAGACCGCCCGGCTGGAGAAGGGCACCCTGAAGCTCCTCAACTCAACCATGCAGCAGGGGCCCGTCACCATGGAGATGGCCTTCGCCCATGGCAAGGTCACCGGCAGTGTGGCCATGGGTTGGTCTCCCAAGAGCCTCTCCCTTGACCTGGGCGGCGACCTTTACGGTGACCATGACGAGGCCTTGGCCCGCCTGCCCCTGGCGGAGGGCTACACCGTGGTCCTCAAGACCTTCGACGCCCAGAAGCAGAAGGTCAGCCTCAAGCGGCTGAAGGTGACCGGAACGGAAGAGGTGAAGGGCCAGAAGGCCTGGAAGGTGGATGTGGCCCCCGCTGACGGCGATCCCGGCAGCCAGACCCTGTGGGTGGCCCAGGCCACCCGCCGCGTCCTGCGCACCAGCCAGGTGCTGCCTGAGATGGGGAACGCCACGTTGACGTCTGAACTGCAGTAGAGGCCGAGGAAGGTACAGACGGCCCCGGGCTGGTCCCGGGGCCGTGTCAATGCGGTTACAATCTCCTGGTTGGTGGGCTGGACTGTGTTTGTCAGCATGTGTGAGCTTTGCCGTATTCGAAATAAGCTCAAGTTAGAGCTCTGAAAAACCTTTCTCTAAATCCTCAGTACAATCGTGGAGGATTTGGCTTTGCAAAGCATGGGTTGGTACACCCGTAGGGAACTGACTGTGGAGGAGGCGGGCATGTGCAAGAGGCATAGCATGAAACCTGCGGCCCTTCTGTTGGTTTTAGAGGGCAACCCGGAGTCTTTTTGGCTCCCAGTTCCATTTCATCAGTTCCACCAAAAGCACAGCCTAATCCGGCCAGTGTTTCTCTGTTGAGGTTGAGCTTTTTTAAGGTCATATGTTCTCCAAGACAAGTGGAAGTACTTTTGATGTCGTTATTGTGGCATTGTTGCGGTTTTATTTTTTGATTTTTACTGCTGGAAGCAGAACGCTCGCGAGCTTCTCGTTTGAATCCCTCCCGGGTTGACGGGCGGGAGGAGAAGATTTCAAAGGAGTTTGGATAAATTCGACAACATTGGTTTGTATTGGCCGCTACGATGGAAGCATACATCTTGCATGCGTGTTGATCAACAAGTATTTTTCGGTTTCCTCTCGGGAGCCCGCCCTTGCTTTGGAGAGATCCTCTGGCCTCCCCCAAATGTCCGTCCGCCAGGACTGAAACCATGGCGTTTCTCACCCATAAACGCCAAACAGTCGCGAAAGGTCCGGATCCCCGTGCATCATGACGAACACGAAGTAATTACCAACCCTCAAACCTTGGGTGGCGGTTATTAACAAATCGCTGCATGGAAGCCACCCTCCACTTGGTTTCTCTGTCTGTGCCGCGATGGCAAATCGACCATGGCCTGCTGCGCGGTGTGGGTGGTGTTTACGTGCCACCCCATCGTCGTGGTGGTTTGCTCAAGGGTCTGCACCCGCTCTACCCGCAGCCATGTGGAAAGAAACCGATTGAACGCGAAGCCGGACCAACTGCCCAGACGAAACGCCACAAGTTCGCCGATTCGCACCTGGCTGACGTGAATCGGCGGTCGCCTTCGGGCCTCTCCGGAGAGAGCGATGGTTTACTCCGAAAGGCATTCAAGCCATATCAGTCGCTCGCCAGGGCTCCCTTGGCAAACCCCTGTCACGCCCCTGGCGTGCGGCCTTCACCTGCCCCCAACCCCTGGTAGAGGGTGCGATAGGCCAGGGTGCGGCCGCGTTTCAGCAGTAATCGTAGGGGGTCCTGGGGCAGGGGGCCGAAGGCCTGGAAGGGGCCGACGCCCGCCAGGGCCTCTTGTTCCAGGGTGTCCCAAGCCTGGGCCAGGGTGTGGAAGGCCCCCTGGTGGACTGCCCTGCGGCGCCGCTGGGCTTCCCGCGACTGGAGGCGGGCCACCGCCTCCCGTACGACGGACTCGGCGCCCCGGGCGGCGGCCTGACGCCGAGCCCTGGCTCCGCCGGTTTCCACGGTGAGGGCCTCCAGATCCACGCGGTGGATCCAGGGCAGGCTGGCCAGGGCGGGTTCGGAATCGGGTGGAAGGGCCAAGTCCAGGAGCCTCAGGGGCGGAAGCCCCAGGCCTCCCCAGGCCTCCAGGGTGAAGAGGGGGTGTGGGGAGGCGGTGGCCGTCACCAGGGCCTGGAAACCCTCGGGACTGGCCTGGAGTTGCGACAAGGGAACGGTGGGCAGGCCCAGGGCCTCGGCCTTTCCCTGGGTGCGATTGGCCATCACCACCTCCAGGCCCCGAGCGGGCAGGCGTTCCGCCAGGTAGCGGGTCATGGGACCCACCCCCACCAGGGCCACGCGACTGCCCGGGGCAAGGCCCGTTTCCAGGTGGTGGAGGGCCACGGTGGCCATGGAGGTGCTGCCTGCATCCAGGCGGAGCCGGGACCGCAGCCGTCGGGCCTCCCGCAGGAGGTCCTCGAAGGCGGCCTCCGCGTCGGGTCCCGCCACCCCCGCCGAGCGGGCCTGGGCCAGGGCGCGGTCCAGCTGCACCAGGATGTCGCGGTCCCCCAGGGTGGCGCTGTGCAGGCCGCAGGCCAGCTCCAGCAAATGGCGCCACGCCTCCGCGCCTTCGAAGCGCGTGGGATGCCCCACCAGGTTCAAGGCTTCGGCCTGTCCCCCCCAGAGGATCCACGTGGCCCGCTGGCAGGTGCCCAGGTAGACCAGCTCCGCCGCCCCCGTTCGACGATGGGCCTGCACCAGATGTGCTTCCAGGTCCTGGTGGATTCCGCGCCGGGCCACCAGCTCCAGGGGGTGTCGAGGGGCGTGGAAGGTGAGGACCCGCAGGTCCTGGGGGGCTGGGGTCCGTGGAGTTGCCATGGGATTCCTTTGTGAAATGCTGAAAAAATAGATCTTGAAGCAATCGATCGAAAAACTAAGTTGACAACATATCTACGATGTCGGAAAACTAAGGAAAGTCAAGACCACCCTGACTCCTTCCCTGGCGATCCCGACCATGACCCTGAATCCCCCCCCTGGCTCCCATGTGTTCCTCTCCAAGGTCTTCCTCGTGGGGGCCGGGCCCGGAGATCCCCAATACCTCACCCTGCGGGGCCTGGAGGCCCTCCGCCAGGCGGAGGTGATCCTGGTGGACGCCCTGCTGGAATCCTCCTTTGCGGCGTATTTCCCCCCGGAGGCCCTGGTGCTGGATGTGGGCAAGCGGGAGGGGCACTGGAGCGCCACCCAGGCGGAGATCCACGCCCTGATGCTTCACCATGCCCGGGTGGGTCGGAGGGTGGTGCGCCTGAAGGGGGGGGATCCCCTGGTGTTCGGTCGGGGGGGCGAGGAGGCTCAGGCACTGGCGGAGGCGGGTATCCACTTCGAGATCGTGCCGGGGGTCAGTGCCGTCCAGGCCGCCGCGGCGGCGGCCGGCGTACCCCTCACCCACCGGGGCCTGGCACGATCCCTGACCCTGGTGGAGGGACAGCACCCGGAACTCCTGCGGGACACCCTTCCCCTGCTGGCGGCGGGGGGCACCGTGGCGGTGTACATGGGGGTCCGGAAACTCCAGGAACTGGCCTGGACCCTGCTCGAGGCCGGGGCGCCACCGGACCTGCCCTTCCTGCTGGTGGAGCGGGCCCTCCGCCCAGGCCAGGTCTGCCAGCCCACCACCCTGGCCCTGGCCGCCGCCGGGGCGCTGGGGCCCCGAACGCCGGGACCCGGTCTCCTCCTGCTCGGCAGGGCGCTGTCCATCCCCTTCCCCGCCTTGAACCACGAGGTCGCCCATGTCCATGTTGCCCCTCTTCCTTGACCTCCAGGACCGCACCGTGCTCCTGGTGGGGGGTGGGGCCACGGCCCTGGCCAAGCTCGAGGCCCTGCGCCCCACCGGGGCCCGGGTGCGGGCCGTGGCCCTGGGCTTCCGGGAGGACTTCCCCCCCGAAGATGACCATCTGGTGCGGCGGCAGGGGCCCTTCCAGGGGTCGGACCTGGATGGCGTGTCCTTGGTGATAAGCGCCACGGATGTCCCCGAGGTCAACGCCCAGGTGGCCGCCGCCGCCCGGGCCCGGGGCATCCTGGTGGTGGCCGTGGACGATCCCCCCAGCTGTGACGCCTATTTCGCCAGCACCCTCCGCCGGGGACCTTGGACCCTGGCCCTTTCCACCGCGGGGACCTTTCCGGGCCTGGCCCAGGCCCTGCGCCGCGTCCTGGAGGAACTCCTGCCCGAGGACCACCTGCCGGACCTGCAGCACCTGGTCTGGCTCAGGCAGAGCCTTCGGCAGCGCCTTCCCGATCCCTCCACCCGAGGCCGCGTGTTGCGTCGCCTGGTGGAGGACTTCCGCACGACCTACCTGTTCCCCGAGGTGAACCATGGCTGACACGCCCAGTGCCGTCGAAACCCTGAAACTGCAGTCCCGCGGTCTGCGGGGCAACCTTGGGGAGGATTTGAAGGATCCAGCCGTCCCAGGCCTTTCCAAGGACGCCGAGCAACTGGTGAAGTTCCACGGTTTCTACCAGCAGAAGGACCGGGATCAGCCCTCCGAGGCGCGGCGCCCCACCCTCATGGTGCGGGGACGGATCCCCGGGGGACGGCTCACGGCGTCCCAGTACCTGGCCTGGGACCATCTGGCGGATGCCTATGGGGACGGGAGTCTGCGCCTCACCACCCGGCAGTCCATCGAACTCCACGGGCTACTGAAGGGGGAGGCCCGGGCGGTGGTTCAGGAACTGCACCGGGTGCTGCTCTCCACCCAGGGGGCCTGCGGCGATGTGGTGCGCAACGTGACCCAGGCCCCCAACCCCTGGGGGCGGCCGGACCTCGGAGCCCTGGATGCCGTCGCCACCCTGCTCTCCGACCACTTCAAGGCCCGGTCCGGGGCCTACGCGGAGATCTGGCTGGAGGGCGAACGGGTGGATCCCCAGCCCGAACCCTTCTATGGGGACACCTATTTGCCCCGGAAGTTCAAGATCGCCGTGACCCTGGCGGGGGAGAACCTGGTGGACCTCTACACCAACGACTTGGCCTTTGCGGCCAGTGACCAGGGCTTCTTCGTCTTTGCGGGCGGGGGCATGGGCATGACCCACGGCAAGCCCGAAACCTTCCCCCGGCTGGCGGACCTGCTGGGGTGGATCCCCGCATCGGCCCTCCTCCCGGTGGCGGAGGCGGTGGTGGGGGCCCACCGGGACCTGGGCAACCGCAGTGATCGCAAGCAGGCCCGGCTCAAGTACGTGGTGGCGCGCATGGGTCTGGAGGCCTTTCGGGCCGAGGTGGAAGGCCGGGCCGGCCTGGCCTTCCACCACCGGCCCCTTCCACCCTGGCGCACCACCTCCACCCTGGGCTGGCTGCCCCGGGTGGATGGCACCTGGGCCTATGGCCTCCATACCCCCTCGGGCAGGATCCAGGGTCCCCTGAAGGCGGCCCTGCGCACCCTGGTGGCCACCCACGGCCTGGGGGTACTGTTGAGTCCCGACCAGGACCTGATCCTGCTGGGCATCCAGGAGGGGGACAGGGAAGGGCTCCAGGCCACCCTGGAGGCGGCGGGGGCCCAGGCCGCCGATCCCCTGGCCGCCCGGGCCCTGGCCTGCGTGGCGCTGCCCCTCTGCTCCCTGGCCCTCACGGAGGCCGAGCGGGTGCTGCCAGATGTGCTGGCCCCGCTGCGGGAGACCCTGCGCCGACACGGCCGCCTGGCCCAGGCCCCGGTCTTCCGGATCACGGGCTGCGCCAATGGCTGTGCCCGTCCCTATGCCGCGGAGCTCGCGCTGGTTGGGCAGGGGGCCGGGAAGTACGTCCTCTTTGCCGGGGGCAGCCCCGAGGGCACCCGCCTGGCCTTCCAGATACGGTCCAAAGTGACCCTGGAGGAATTGCCGGGACTCTTTGACCGGCTGGTGGGGGCCTGGGCCGCAGAGGGCAGGGCGGGTGAGCCCCTGGGCGACTGGGCGGAACGCAGAGGGGCGGAGGCACTGGGGGTGGTCCTGGAGGGCCGCAGTGACTGAAGCACAGCTCAATTTCCTTGCCGGCATCGCCTTTCTGGCGGGTCTCGTGAATGGGGTGCTGGGCCATGGCTTCTCCACCCTGACGGTGCCTCCGGCCCTGCTGATCCTGGCGAGCCGGGTGCTCAATCCCGTGCTGGTGCTGGTGGAAGTGGCCCTCAACCTGGGCAGCCTGGTCTCCAGCCGCAGGGACCTGCCCCGGGTCCTGCCTGGACTGCGTCCCACCCTGGCGGGGCTCCTGCCTGGGGTGGTGGCTGGGGCCCTTTTGGTGGGGGTCCTTCCCGTCCTGCCCCTCAAGCTGGCCACCTACTGTGTGCTCTTCCCTCTGGTGCTGCTCCAGGCCTCGGGCTTCCGCTGGGCGGCCCTGGCTTCCCCCGGGGCGCGCCTACCCTTCGGGGCCTTCACGGGGCTGATTTACGGGGCCACCACCATCAGCGGACCCGTCCTTAGTCTCTATTTCCAGAACGCCAAGGTGGATCCCGGCGCCTACCGAGCCTCCATTTCCTTTTTGAGGGTCACCGAGAGCCTCCTCACCGCCCTGGTCTACCTTGGGCTGGGCCTCTACACCCTGGAGACCCTGCAAGTGGCCTCCTGGCTGGCCCCTGCGGGCTTCGCGGGTCTCCTTCTGGGCTTCCAGGTGGCCAAGTGGGTGCGGGAACGGACCTTCAAGCGCATCTGCATCACCTTCAATGTCTTCGCCCTGGGCCTGGGATTCGCCCGTCTGCTGGAGGCCCTGGATCCCCGGCGCCGCATGGCCTTCCAGGCCCTGTGGATCATCCCCCTGGCGCTGGTGCTGGTAAGGCAGAGCACGTGGATGCGCCGGGCCCGCATTGGGAGTCGCCTCCTTCAACGGCGCCTGGACGCCCTCGCCCGGCGCCGAGAACCCGAATACCACATCTGACAGGAGCCACCGTGAGCCTCGATCCTTCCACCCTCGACGCCCCCAGCCTCGTCCGCTGGGCCGTGGAGACCTATGCCGACCGCCTGGTCCTGGGCTGCAGCACCTCCGTGGAGGATGCGGTGGTGGTGGACCTGGCCTCCCGGACGGGCGCTGCCGTGCGGGTCTTCCTGCTGGATACGGGACGCCTGCACCCCGAGACCTACGAAACCTACAACAGCCTCCGTCAGCGTTACCCCCACCTGACCTTCCAGGTCTTCGCCCCCGAAGCCTCTGAGGTGGAGGTCCTGGTGGCCACCCAGGGGCTCTTCGGCTTCCGGGACAGTCTGGAGGCCCGTCACGCCTGTTGCGAGGTGCGCAAG
>CAZPUI010000201.1:0-8606 GCA_964589695.1 uncultured Solibacteraceae bacterium
CGTGGCGCAAGGCGCTGGTGTCGGCGGAGGAGATCCCCCACGGGCACGACGGCGGTGGTGAACCTCGAGACTACGGACACGGTGGTGCTCAGCTCCGCTGTGACGGCTCCCGGTGGTGTGCCCGACGGCCTGTCGAACCTGCTGGAAACCACGTACCGTGCGCCCGCCGTTCCCAACACCGGGCTTCCCCCGCGGGAGGGTGGACTGCCCTTCGCCCCCGAGCGCAATGTGGCCGTGACGGGCGCCATCGAGGCCACCTCCTCCTACAGCCAGGAACGCCAGCAGCCCCAGGGTGAAATGGGCATGGTCCAGGCCAATCCCGAAGCCCAGCGCGCCTATCAGGACCAGGTGGAAGCCAATGCCCAGGCCATCCGGAACACCGGGGCGCTGAACCTGATGGCCTAGGGCCTGTCTGCGAATTCCTGAGCCCCTCCATGGCCCGCCGGGATCTCCGTCCAAGGGCAATGCTGCGAGGGGCGGGTGGGCCCGATCACCTGAGGGTGGATCCCGAGTGAGAGTAAGGGGGACGCGGCCCAAGGAGGGTGGACGCGGTGATGGGTGGGCGCCCCTGGCGCAACGTGGTGGGGCGTGTGCCGGTGGCTGCTCCCTGTGAAGCCCGGAAGGCCATCCCGGAGGGTTCTGGATTTCCCCACGGTTTTAAGGGTGAAGCTGCAACGAAGTCCCTCTCGCGACGGGACGGCGATAAATTGAACAGGGCCGAAGGTTCGCCCATTGTCCTTGAGGCCTTCGTCGCTTCCACCCTCGTTCAGGACGGTTTCCGGAGCCCCCATGTTCCTGCCCTTGCTGCCCTTGGAGTCCCCTGGCAACCCCTTGCGGCGCGTTCTGGACACCGTGCTGCGCCCCTTCCACGACTGGGGCACCCTTTGGGGGGAGGTCTACCGGGGGACTTCCCTGGGGGCCCCCTACCTCCTTGCCTACCTCTGGGTGCTGGGTAGCCTGCCCCTCCTGTACTTGGTCGGTCATCCCTTGATAGTCGCCCTGCGCACGGCCATGCCCTCCGGAGCCCCGACCATGGCACAGACGCTCCAAGGGCTTTCTGCGGTCCTGGGGGTCTACCTGGTGGGGCCGCTGGTGGCCATGGGCCTCGTGGGGCTCGTGGTGCACGGGATCCTCTGGCTGCTGGAGCCCGAGGTCCGGGGACGGCTGAGGGTCACCCTGAGGGTGGTGGGCTATGCCGTGGCCTGGCTGATGCCTTTCGTGGTGGCGCACGCAGCCCTGGTTGTGCATGACCAAGTGGGTCGGCTGGCGGCCCTTGGGGCCACTCGGGAGGGGATCTCGACCCTGGCCTTTTCCGGCGGGTCCATGACCGCGCTCGGCCTTGGGTGGATGCTCGATTCCATGAGCCTGGGGTTGGCGGTCTGGGGACTCACCTACGTCCACAGGAGCCCCCTATGGAAGACCCTGGTGGCAGGGGTGGCGGGGTGGGCGGTGGGCGGCTTCCTGCTGTTCATGGGCCTGGGGATTTCCCAGCGCACGCTCCACGGGTGGATGCTGAGGACCCTCCCTTCCCGGGGAGAGGCCGCCCCTGTGACCCCGGCGATGTCCCTGGACACGCCCAAGGCGAATCCGTCCCTGGAGCAGTTCCAGCGGATGACGAACCTCGTACGCGAAGCCCGGGACCAGGTGGCCCAGGTTCTGGAGGCCGCAGGATTGCCCGCACCGCCCCGGGCCCTGGACCTTCTCACGGGTGGGGACGCGGCCCTGGGAGCCGAGGTGCAGCAGGCGGGCACGGGGGGTGTGCCTGCCAACGCCCAGCTCCTCTACCTCCGCTGCCAGTCCGCCCTGAAGGGGCAAGTTGTATTCCTGTCCGACTGTGTGGGGGAGTCTGGCCTATGCATCGTGGGCGGCAACCCTGATCCCCTGCCGATCCCGGGATCCGAGGCCCTGGTGGCGGATCTGCGCGGTCGAATGACGGGAGGCCAGCAGCAGGCGCTGATCCAGGCCCGCAAGGTCTACCTCAAGGCCCTGGTGGACCTCCAGGTGAAGGTGGGCCCCTTCCTGACCCCGAATCCCATGGTCCCGACCCCGCAACCCACCGTGGAAGCCGGTGCGTCGGCTCCCCCCCCATCCCAGGCACCCGCAGCGGATCCCCCCTGGGTCGAAACGGAGGTCTCCCCCCGATCTGCCCAGGAGGATGAAGCCCTGCGCACCGCTCGGGGGGCGGGCCTGGCGGAGCTTCAACGCATGGCCCAGCGGGGTTCGGGGCCTGCCATGTGCGAGCTGGGTCTGCGCCTCTTTGCGGGTCGAGAGGGCGCGACCAAGGACCAAGCCAGCGGCGTTCGTTGGCTGGAAAAGGCCTACAAGGCTGGGTTCGCGGACAAGGAGGCCTGCTACCTCCTGTGGGTGGCCTACTCCAATGGCTGGGGGGTGGTGCGGAATCCCGACCTCGCCGACCGCTGGAAGAGTCGGGGGGATCGGGCGCGATAGTTACAACCTGCGCTGTTCAGGTTGTTCTTCTGCGGCCCCTTCTGCCGGACCGCTACCAAAGCGTTCGGGTTGTTTTTGCGCAACGGCCTAGGCTACTTTCCCTCCTTTCCCTGGGCCTTGCGGAAGGCTTCCGGCCCTTCCACCACGGGCAGGGTGAGCTGGGTGGCGTCCAGGTCGAGGGTCAATTCGGTGCCGGGCTTGGGCCACAGGGTGAAGTCGCGATCGCTGGACATCACCATGAGGCCGATGCGCTTGCCCGCGGGAATGATCTGATCGTCGGGCTGAAGGTCGAAGGTGAGGGAGACGAACTGGTCCGGCTTCAAGGGTGTGCCCCGCTCCAGGGCATGGTAGTCACCGCCCTGTTTCAAGCTCGCGTGGTTCTGGGGATCCGCCCAGCCCCGGGTGATGAGGTTGGCGGGGCCGATGGGACCCTCGGTCCAGGGCAGGACCACGAGCCAGATGGAGAGGTTGGCGGCGGGCTTGCTGGAGGCCAGCCGCAGGGTGATCCGCGGGGTGCCGGAGAGGTGCAGCGGCGTCGCGAGCGGCTCGGTGGCGTAGAGCAGGCGGTGGGGCGAGGTCTCGGCCTTGGCCAGGGCGGCCCCGCCGAATTCCACGTTGTCCACGAGCTTTTCCCGCC
The DNA here is from genome assembly GCA_964589695.1 of uncultured Solibacteraceae bacterium. GTDB lineage: Bacteria > Acidobacteriota > Holophagae > Holophagales > Holophagaceae > CAZPUI01. The sequence continues at coordinate 3,086 of CAZPUI010000201.1, forward strand.
CCTGACCGGGCTTGGGGTCCAGCGCCAACCCGCCCCAGCGCAGGCCCCCAGCCCGCAGGTGCAGGGTCACGAGGGCGGCCTTGGGGTTGGGATAGTCGGCATAGGGCGTGGGGGGCGGGGGTGGGGTACGGGGTTGGCCCGGTGCGGCCGGGGGGGTCTCCCGGACGATCCAGGCCTTGGGCTCGTGCTCCACGCCATTGGGGACGTCATAAAGGAAGCGGGTGAACCACTTGTTCATCATCTCCATGGGCGGATTGCCTCCGTGGCCGCCCTGGTGGAAGTACCACTGCAGGGGCACCTTCCCTTTGAGCGCCATGGCGATGCGCACGCTGTGCTCCGGGGGCACATTCCAGTCGTTGAAGGCGTGGGCCATGAGGACGGCCGCCTTGATGCCCCCCACGTGTTTGAGCAGGTCCCGGCGCTCCCAGAAGGCGTTGTAGTCGCCCGTCTGGCGGTCCTGGTGCTGGGCGAATTCGCCGTCCCTGTAGAGCTTGTCGCAGGGGGCGCAGCGCACCGGATCCCCGCTGTTCACGAAGTCGTAGAGCGAATCGATGTCCTCCCCAAGCCAGCCGCCGGGGTGGCGCACCAGGCCATGGGAACGGTAGTAGTGGTAGTACGAGGTGTTGGGGGCCACGGGGATGATGGCCTCCAGGCCCTTCACCCCGGTGGTGGCGGCGGCCACGGGAAGGGTGCCGTTGTACGAGGTGCCCATCATGCCCACCTTGCCCGTGCACCAGGCCGTGGCGGACACTTCCACGGTGCCATCCACGGTGGTGAATCCCTTGGCACGGCCATTGAGCCAATCGATGACGGCCTTGGGGGCCAGGCGCTCGGGAGCCCCACCGATGGTGATGCAACCGGTGGAGCGACCCGTGCCCGGGGCTTCGGAATGGACCACGGCGAAGCCCCGGGGCACCCAGGTGTTCACCATGCTGTTGGACACGCTGGTCCGATCCGGCTTGAAGGGGACCCTTGCGTGGGTGGTCCGGGGCGGCGGAGGTGCCCCCACCTCCTGCTTGACATCCCAGAGCATGTCCCGGCCTCCGGCGGTGCCGGCGAAGTAGGGAGAACTTTCATAGATGACGGGAACTTTGAGGCCTTCGCGCTCCGTCTGGCCCGGCCGGATGACATCCACGAAGACCCGATCCCGCGCGCCATCCCCATCGGAGTCGAATTCGGTCTCCACCCAAAGGGCATGCCGAACCCAGCCTGCGGGATCCTGGAAGGCTGGCACGATCTGGGCCTGACCATCCTTGAAGATGGGTCCGACCTTGGCGGGGGATTCCTGGACCTGCGCCACGAGCCCGAGGGATAGAAAGGCAAGGGTGAGGGTGGGACCGGGGCGGGCTGGGACGCGCATGGAACCTCCAGGATGGTGATTCGGTGTCCCATCCTTGCACGATTGAAAGGGGGTTCAATTCTGAAGCATCCATGAGCGGCAGTAATGGCGCCATTACTCGCAAACCCAGGTGGGAGGCGGTGTTTCGATGTTTTGGGGGGCTGGAGGGGTCGATGCGCTCCCCGACTTGGAAGGCATCGGTGGTTTCTGAATCGTTCCATTTTTTTTGCAAGGACCGGCCATGGTCACGGGCCCATGGGTCACTGGGCTGCCAGGGTGCGAGTGTCACAAAAGGGTCACGGAAACCGCTTTCTTTAATGCGTTTTTATCAAAAGAAACAACCAAATCCTTTATGTGAACTGGATCACGTCACAGAAGTGTCCTAAGTGAAATAACGAAAGTGTACCTGGCCCCCGAGGGGGTGCCGACGAATGATGAGGCGTCCACTCGTTCGTCCCTTTGAGATCACCGTACCCATTGTCCTGATCGTCACCGCCCTGGTGGTCCTCAGGCTTGCGCGCCATCCCATCCCACCCGGTCCCTTCCTGGGGCCCGGGAACGTTATACCCCCACCACCCCCCCCACCCCCCCTTTTCAGGAGAACACCGTGTCCCACCGCCTGACCCTTCTCAGTGCGCTGCTCATCACCGGCAGCCTCACCGCTCAGGATCCCGAGGCCGTCCAGGCTCGCCGGGTCCTGGAGGATCGCACCGCACCCATCCGGGCGCTGCTCGCCTCCGAGCGCAGCAGCCTGGGCCTGAATCAGCGCCATGATTTTGCCCCCCGGGCCCTGTACGCCACCGAAGAGGGCGATCAGGTGGCCCGCTTCAACCAGACCTACCTGGGTCTGCGGGTGTGGGGCGGGGAGAGCGTGATCCTCACGGATGCCAATGGCAACCGCAAGGGTCAGCCCGTGCATGACCTCCGGTCCTTCAGTGACCTGAACGTGGAACCGACCCTCGGGGGTCGCGAGGCCGTGGCCCTGGTGAACCAGCGGATCCAGGCCGCGCTTGGCGTGTCGGAAGGCGATGAGGCGCCCCGCAAGGGCCGCGCCCAGCTGATCTCCATGCCCAGCCATGAGCTCGTGGTCTATCCCATCCTGCGCCAGGTGCGGGTGGAAGGCGCCGAGGGCAAGGCCGAGGCCGATCTGCTCGCCACGGATGTGAAGGATGTGGTGGAGCGCGTGGCCCTGGCCTTTTACGTCCAGATCCGCCAGAAGGTGGATGGCCGCACGTCCTACCAGGACGCCCTGGTGGATGCCCACAGTGGCGAGATCCTGGCCCAGTGGGATGCCCTGAACACCGCCACCGCCCAGGCCACCGGCAAGACCCTCTACAGCGGCAATGTCACGCTGGATGTGAACTACACCGGCAGCACCTACGAAATGCGTGACGTGGTCCGGTCCTCCAGCCCCCAGTTCAATGTGGCTGCCAACGGCTCTTCCACCGTCTACACCAGCACCACGGCCTCCTTCGGCAACAACGCCACCAGTGACACCAAGACTGTGGCCGCTGATGCCCTCTGGGGTGCCCAGGCCACCTACGACTGCCTGAAGAACGTCATGGGCTGGACGGGCGTGAACAATGCCAACGCCGGCCTGAACATCCGCGTCCACCTCAACGAGGACAACGCCTACTTCGATGGCGGCAACACCATCACCTTCGGCGATGGCATCAGCTACTTCAAGCCCCTGGTGGAAGTGGACGTGGTGGCCCACGAGTACGGCCATGCCGTCTGCAATGCCACGGCCAGGCTCGTCTACAGCGGTGAGTCCGGTGGCCTGAACGAAGCCAACTCCGATGTCATCGGCACCTTCGTGGAGTTCTACGCCGCAGGCGGCAAGACCGGGAACGTGATCCCCGCAACCGGTGGCAACTGGACCCTGGGCGACAAGGTCTCCAAGACGGGCACCCCCCTGCGCTATATGTACAAGCCCAGCAAGGATGGCAAGAGCCCCGACTACTGGACCAGCACCATTGGCAACATCGATGTCCACTACAGCAGCGGCCCCGCCAACCGCATGTTCTACTTCCTGTCCATGGGCAGCCAGGCCAGCGGCGACTACTCCAGCAACAAGCTGACCTACGGCCCCATGACCGGTATCGGCATCGACAAGGCTTCCCGCATCTGGTTCAAGGCCCTTACCACCAAGGCGACCTCCAGCAACAAGTACTCAAATATCTACGCCCACTGCAAGTCCGTGGCCGAAACGCTCTACGGCGTGGGCAGCAGGGAAGCCATCGCCACGGTCCGCGCCTTCGCCGCCATCGGCGTGACGACGGACATCCAGGAAGGCAACCAGCAGGTGGCCGTGACCATCAACCCCACCACCGCCTCCGTGCAGGTGGGCAAGACCTTCCAGTTCACTGCCAGCGTGACCGGCAACAGCAACACCGCCGTGACCTGGACCGCCACCGGCGGCTCCGTGAGCACCTCGGGCCTCTTCACGGCCCCCAGCACCACGGGGACCTACACCGTGAAGGCCACCAGTGTGGCTGATACCACCAAGTCCGCCTCCGCCACCGTCACCGTGACCCCCGCGGGCGCCGTGAGTGTGACCATCACCCCCACCACCGCCACGGTGCAGACGACCAAGACCTACCAGTTCTCCGCCAGCGTGAGCGGCAGCACCAACACCGCCGTGACCTGGACCGCCACCGGCGGCACCGTGAGCACCTCGGGCCTCTACACCGCCCCCGCCACCGCCGGGACCTACAAGGTGCGCGCCACCTCCCAGGCTGACACCACGAAGTACGCCGAAGCCACCGTCACCGTCACCACCGGCGGCACCGGCAGCGAGAAGCTCGTGAACGGCGGCTTCGAGAGCGGCACCGCCAGCTGGGCCGGCACCACCGGCGTCATCGGCAACTGGAATGTCAGCCCCTACTACCAGCCCAGCTTCGAGGGCGTGAATGCGGCCTTCTTGGGCGGCAATGGCGCCACCGCCACGGAGACCCTCTACCAGACGGTCACCATCCCCAGCACCTCCACCAGTGCCGTGTTCAGCTTCTACCTGCACATCGACACCAAGGAAACGGGCACCACTGCCTATGACAAGCTGACCGTGTCGGTGCGCAACAGCTCCGGCACCGTGCTCAAGACCCTGGCCACCTACAGCAACGCCAATGCCGCCAGCGGCTACCAGGTCCGTTCCTTCGACCTGAGCGCCTACAAGGGCCAGACCATCCGCGTGCACTTCAACATGGTGGAAGATGCCTACCTGGCCACCAACTTCCTGGTGGACAAGGTCAGCCTCATCGCCAACTAGTTCAACCCAAACACCTCTCCCACACACAGGTGGGCGAACACGCCCCGGTGCGGCCTAGCCGCTCCGGGGCTTTGTTTAAGGATTTCAACCATGCGAAGACCTCTTGCAGTGATGACCACCCTCCTCGCCGGACTGCTTCTGGGCGCCCAGGACACCGCGCGGATGAAGACCCATCTGGAGTATCTGGCCAGCCGGGAACTCCTGGGCCGGGAAACGGGCCAGCCCGGTGCCGTGAAGGCCGCCACGTATCTGGCCGGGAAGATGCAGGCCATGGGCCTGAGGACCCTTACCGGAACCGGAATGGGGGGTGAGACCCCCTACCACTACAGCTACACCCTGGGTGCCTACCTCACCCAGCCCCAGGCCTTTGACCTGGGGACCCGCACCCTGACCCAGGGGCTGGAGGCCCGACTGCATGGTGAGACGGCGCCCCAGGGGGCCGTGGTCTTCGCGGGCTATGGCCTGGCGGAGGACCTGGCCCGGTCCGAGGTGAGGGGGAGGTGGGTCATGGTGCTGGAGGGACATCCTGGCTACCAGGAGGAAGGTGCGGCCTTCCTGCAGTCAGCCACCCTGGCGGCCAAGACCCAGGCCGCCCGAGAGGCGGGGGCGTTGGGGTTGGTGCTCCTGGCGGATACCCATGCCCAGCAGGGGCCCGACTATTGGAACCGGGTGGCCCTCTATGGAGATCGCCTGGCCCGGAGGACGGACTTCCCGGTGCTGACGGTCACGCCCGAGGGTTCCCGGAGCCTGGACCGCCATTTGCGGATCCGGGATGCGGCGGAGGCCCGTCGCTTGGGCACGGCCCTCGAGGCCCCCGAACTGCCTTTCCGCCCCCTGGGGGAAATGGCCCTGGCCACCACAGCTTCCAACATCGGGGGCCTCATTCCCGGCACCGACGCCGCCCCGGCCAGTGA
>CAZPUI010000202.1:0-8601 GCA_964589695.1 uncultured Solibacteraceae bacterium
GGGAATGAGAAATGAACAGGGATGGAAGGGATGGAAGGGATCAAAGAAGGAAAGAAAATCAACAGGGATGAAGGGTATGAAGGGGATAAAAGCGAACCACCACCTACCTCATGGGCTTGGTTTTAGGTGGTGGGGCTGGCCTGTAGGTATGGATATGTCGTTGGGCTGCTTTGACAGTTGCTTGGGATTGTGTGGGTGCCCCTTGGTCTGCGGTGCGCGCAGGTCATGGTGGCACCTGCACTTCGAAGGTCCAATTGCGGTTGTGTGGACTGATGGGCGCCAAGATAAAAGAGGTTTCAAGGCTCACACGCTGCGAACAGGTCGACCTTTGAACCAAGGTCGGTACCCATCCCCTTCATCCCTGTTTCATATTCTTTTCTTGAACTTGCACTGTACCATCGGGTTTAATTTCGACTTCATTCGCGTGCTGTGAACGCCAGCGGAATTTCAATAGGATCCCAGACGCAAGCCATGACCCTTCATCATCTTGCAGACCAAGCAGCCTTGAAATTTATGTAAAATCTGGAGGAGTTAAATATAGGCGGTTCGGAGTCCACAGCGTTTTCAGTTTTTAAGCCACCTGAACGCACACTGTCATTTCTCCGTGTCCTCCGTTCATTCTCCATGTTCCCCGTGTTGAAGCTTCTTTTTAGTGGCTCCCGGAACCCACGCTGAGTTCCCCGCCAAGAAACCTCATCGGCGTGGAATGGTCACTTGCCTTGCTCGACCTGGGGCAGGGTCTGCACCACCTTGCCCTTGTCGTCCATGAACTGGAGCAGGCTCTGGCCCTCGGGGGTCACGAGCATCATGATCCTTGGTCGTCCTTGGGCATCCGCCAGAATGACCGCCGAGGACTTGCCCCGGGTCTTGCCCACGAAGACCCGGGGGGTCTGGCGGCCCCCTGCGGCCTCCCATTTCTTCTGAAGGGCCTCGCGCGCGGGTCCTTCCGGAGCCTTCTGCAGGGCCTCCCAGAGGGGGCCGTATTCCTTGTGCAGTCCCCGGTCGTACACGTTCAACCCCGTCTCCTGGATGCCCCCTTCCTCGTAGTGGCCCAGGGCCATCTGCTGATCGCCCCCGAAGCGGTCAATAGAGAAGTGCATGCCCGCATCCGCACGCCCCTTGGCATCCGGCTTACCTTTCCAGATGAGACCGCCGCACTCGTCCCCCACCTCGTTGTAGAAGATCAGGCCCGCCATGCGGCGTTGGTCGGCCTGCTCCTTCCCATCGATCACCGCCCCCGGCAGGCGGTTCCGGTTGGCCAGCACCATCTCCCGCTTGCCCTCGGCGGTCACGATGTTGAGGCGTTCCACGTCCAGCTCCGTGAAGCGGGTGGGGGTCTGGGTCCCCCTGGCCGCCACGAGCAGGGCGGTGGTGAGGGCCAGCCCTCCCAGGCCCAAGGCAAGACGGAGGAGGCGGTTCTGTTTCTGAAGGGATAGGACGAGGTCCTGGCTCATGGGAGCTCCTTGGAAGACTGGCCTTCAAACTCGTGCTTAAGCGCACAGAATCGAGGTTCAGCGTTATGGCAACGGTTGAATTTTCAAGAATTTAAACACGGAGGACACAGAGATGCCACGCATGCGTGGCCAGAGAGCACGGAGAAAGCACGGAGATCATTTGGAGGGTGTCAGGAGGTGCACAGCTCGTCAGATCAGTGCGAACCGTTTGTTGAGGCACGCTAGCCCAGGGCTTCCCAGCCTGCCCACTTGGGCGAACCGGGCCAGGGAGGCCAGGGAGACGAGTTCTGAGACTTGCCATTTTTTCTCCGTGTCCATCTCCGTGTTCCCCGTGTTCTCGGTGTTAAAAATGCTTTTGGTTGCCGCCGGATGCTGCGCGGAGTGAGGTTGGTTGCGATCGCTCAGGTCTGCGGAAGGGGCAGCCGGATGCAGACGTGGACACCGCCCTCGGGACGATCCTCCACGGAAAGGGTGGCGCGGCCGGGATGGGCCAGGGCCAGGCGCTGTCGGAGGTTGGCCAGACCGGTGCCACTGGAGGGTTCCGAGGGCAGACCGAGGCCATCGTCCAGGACCTCCAGCACCAGATGCTCCTCCTCCCGGAAGGCCCGGACCCAGACCGTTCCACCACCGCGCTTGGGCTCCAGGCCATGCTTCACGGCGTTCTCCACGGGAATGAGCAGGGAACCCACGGGCACCTCAAGACCTTGCAGTTCCCTGGGAATCCCAAGGACATGGTCCAACCGCGGGCCAAAGCGCAGCTTCATGAGGATCAGGTAGGTTTCACAGGCCTTGGCTTCCTCACCCAAGGGGTGCTGCACCTGGCGGATGCGCTCCGTGGCGGCCCGGGCATGGGTGGCCAGGGCATCCACCATGGCCAGGGCCCCGGTCAGGTCCCCAGTGCGCACCAGCTCCCGCAGGTGGGCCAGGGTGTTGAAGAGGAAGTGGGGCTCCACCTGGGCCCGCAGGAGCAACAGTTCTGCCTGGGCCAGACGGGCAGCCTGGGCCTCCGCCCGGTGCTCGGCCTCCAGGGTCCTCCGGGAGGCGGCCAGCCGGACCGCCACCATGGACTGGAAGCGGGCCAGGCGCCGGAGGTTCCGCCCCCGGTCCACCCAGAGGGACCGGTACCAGGGGCGGAAGGTGGGACGGGCCCACACCTCCATGCCCTCCTCGCCGGAGGCCGGAAGGTCCACCACCACTTCATCCGCATCCAGCCAGCGGCGCCAGGTCCCCGCCCAGGCCGGGGGGCCGAAGTGGGCCTGGAGCCGGGTCCCCTGGACCTCCAGGGCCGTGGCCCCCAGATCCTCCCCCAGGATGGCCCGCAGTTCCGCTTCGGCTTCTCCCCGGGTCCAGGGGACCTGGAGGCGCAGATGGTGGAAGGCCGACAGGTCGGCGGTTCCCGGAATCCGGGCCCGCACCTGCAGGGAAGTACCCACCACGGCCACGAGGATCGCTGCGTAGGGAAAGAGCAGGAGCCCTCCCATGAACCCGGCCTCAAACCCGGCCGTCATGGTGGTCAGCAGCACGAGCACCAGGTACCAGGCCGAGGCGAGCCGAAAGAAGAGTCGGAGGGAGGACCAGGCCAGGGGAGGAACACGCATGGACCCAGCCTGCCGCCCCAGGGCCCCTTGCACCAGTCCCGACCCGATGGATGCCGGGAAAAACCCGATGAAGGCCCTGGGCTCTGGGTCAGATCCGGGCCTCGGTCTCGGCCCGGACCAGCAGGGCCACGGCCTCCTCCGGCTCCTCCTCCTTGACCTGGGGGAACCCCATCCGGGGGAAGCGGCCCGGTTCCCCCAGGTGGGAGCGGGCGGGGGCGTGGAGCCGGAGGCCTTCCCGGGCCGCCCCCTGGACCCAGCGGGCCATGTCCCACCCGGGCCGGGCCCCGAGCCAGAGGGCCAGGCCGCCGTCGGGGCTGTGCACCTCCAGCGCCTCGCCCAGGTGCCGATGGAGCAGGTCCAGCAGCCGATCCCGGCGGGCCTGATAAACCAGGCGCACCCGGCGGAGGTGCCGTGTGAGCTCCCCATCCCGCATGAGGTCCGCCACGGCCCATTCCAGGGCACGATCGCCGGGCCCCTCCAGGTGGCGCTGGAGCCGGGCCAGCCGCGCGATGAAGGCGTGGGGGGCCACGATGAAGCCCAGGCGCAGGCCGGGGGCCACCAGCTGCGCGAGATCACTGGTGTAGATGACGAGTCCGGCACCATCCTCGTGGGCCAAGGGGAGGGGCGGACGACGGCCGAAGGCATGGTCCCCGTCGTGGTCGTCCTCGATGAGGGCCAGGCGGTGGCGGGCCGCCACCTCCAACAGGCGGGTGCGCCGGGCGGGGCTCAGGGTCACGGTGGTGGGGTACTGGCGCTTGGGGGTGAGGTACAGGGCCCGCAACCTTTCCTTCCCCAGGATCTCCTCCAGCGCCTCCACCTGGAGTCCTTGGTCATCCACGGGGATCGGCACCAGACGCACCTTGGCGCCATGGTGAAGGGTCTCCCAGGCGGAACGGTTCCCGGGCTCCTCCACCCCCACCGCATCCCCGGGCTTCAGGAGGCCCAGACCCACCAGGCTCAGGGCGGAGGGGCTCCCCCGGGTGAGCAGCATCTGGTCGGGCCGCAGGGCGATGCCCCGGCGCTCCGCCAGCCATTCCGCCAGCGTGGTGCGCAGAACCAGGGATCCCAGGGGCTCGGGTTCCTGAAGCAACCGTGGACCGTGCATCTGGAGGGCCCGCCCCTGGGCCTTGGCCAGTTCAGTCATGGGAAAGAGCGAAGCATCGGTCAACCCCTCCCCCAGGTCCAGGTCGCCACGCTCATTGCGCACCTGGGAGATGGGTGAGAGCTGGCTGGGCAGGTCGAATCCGGGTTGCCCACCGCGTGGGGGAGCCACCGGCGGCCCCCCGATCAGGGGCGGTTCGGAAGCCACATAGGTGCCATGGTCCGGTCGGGTCACCAGCCAACCCTGGGCCTCCAGTTCCTTGAGGGCCACCAGGATGGTCTTGCGGTTGACCTCCAGCATCTCCGCCAGGGCCCGGGACCCCGGCAGGGCGGCCCCGGGTTTGAGCCTGCCATCCCGAATGGCGCCTTCCAGGGCCAGGGCCAGTCGCTTGGCGAAGGACATCCCAGGCTCCTGGGGCAGCTTGATGAGCAGGTCACGCAGGCGCATGGGAGGATGAATACCATAGGAATCGTTATCCGCGCTGACCTCCCTTTTCCTTGGATCCCGCATGTGGTCCCACGACCTGGCAACCCACCTCCGTCCCCACGCCCCCGAGGGCGACCTTGCCGTTCCCCGGGGTCCCGGCGTGGCGGAATTGGCCGCCTGGTCCTGCTTGACCGAACCGGAGGTCGATCGCCGGGCCTGGGATTTCATCCTGCGAAGTGCCCTGCCGGGCACCGTCCCGGATTCGACCCCTTCCGCAAACGGCGTGCCCTCCCTGGGCGAGGCCTTTGACACACGGTTCCAGGGCCTGGAACCCCTGGGCGAGGGGGCCACGGCCCGGGTGTACAAGGCCTTCGACTCCCGACTGCAGCGATGGGTGGCCCTCAAGATCCTCAAGGACCTGGGACCGGCCCATCGGGATCGGGTTCTGGCGGAGGCTCGGGCCCAGGCTCAGGTGGACCATCCCCATGTCTGCAAGGTGCTGGAAATCGCGGAGCGGGAGGGTCAGGCCCTCATCGTCCTTCAGCTGGCGGAAGGTCCCTCCCTGGTCGAAGCCATGGGGACCATGGACTTGAACCGAAAGCTCCAGGTGGCCATCCAGGTGGCGGAAGGCGTCCATGCCGCCCACCTCCGGGGCCTCATTCACCTGGACCTCAAGCCCGGGAATATCCTGATGCAGGTCGGACCTGGTGACCGAGCCTTGGCCGGTCACCAGGTGGGGAAGCCAGGGGAACGCAGAGGCCGCGAGGCGACCCGGAGGTCGCCCGGTGTTCAGGAGAGTTACGAGGGCGCCTACCCCCTGGTGGCGGATTTCGGAATGGTGCTGGATCCTGCCATCACCCAGAATTCCTGCAGCCTGGGTACGCCTCCCTTCGCCAGCCCCGAGCAGTTGACCTGCGATCCCCAGCAGATCTCGCCCCGGAGCGATGTCTATGCCCTGGGCATGACCCTGTACGTGATGCTGGCGGGACGATTCCCCTTTCAGGCCAGTGGCTATGCCGAACTTCTGGAAGCCACGGCCCACCAAGCCCCCCTTCCCCTGAAGAAGGTCCTGCCCGACCTCCCCGAGGATGTGGACCGGGTGGTCATGAAGGCCCTGGCCCGGCTACCCCAAGATCGCTACGGGAGCGCGTGGGACCTGGCGGAGGACCTGCGACGCGTGCTGGCCAAGCGCCCCATCACCGCCCGGGCCCCAAGCCTCTCCTACCGCCTCCTGCGCTGGCACCAGCGGAACCGTACTCTGTCCTGGGCGCTGGTGGTGGGCCTGGGACTCAGTGCCGGAACGGGGCTGGTGCTGGGTCGCCAGGTCCTGCATGAACGTCGACAGCAGGCATGGGCAAACCAGTTCGAACAGGATGTACAAGCCTTGGATCGCTTCCTCTTCGAGGCCTATTCCCTGCCCCTCCATGACCTCCGGCCCGAACTGGAGCAGATCCGCAGGGGCATTCAGAGGATCCAGAGGGATATGGAAACCGGCGGCCCAGCGGCCAAGGGACCCGGACACCATGCCCAGGGTCAGCTCTTCGATCTGCTCGGGGAGGCACCCAAGGCCCTGGAACAGTACGCCCTGGCTTGGGAAGGGGGATATCGGCCCTCGAGCCTGGCCCAGCGGCGGGCCAAACGCATGCTGGAGGACTACCAGGAACGCACCCACCTGGTGGATATCATCCCCGATCCTGGCCTGCAGGCCGCGCACCGCGACCGGATCCGCAGAAACCTTTTTGAACCAGCCATGACCCTGCTACGGAATGCCCAGGGCCAGGTCCCTGCCACCCTGGCCTGGGAGGCGGAGGTGCTCCTTCTCCAGGGCCAGGGGGCCTATGACGAAGCCGTAGCCTTGGCCGAGGCCCAGCGAAAGGAACGCCCCGGTAACCTGCGCCTTTGGGCCCAGGAAGGCCGGGTGCGGTGCCAACGGGCCTGGCTCAGGATCAGGCCCTATGCCCTGGCCTCCAAATCCTCCGCACCCCTGCCCTTGCCGGATCTCGAATCCGAGATCCGCAGTCTGGAGGGCCTTACCCAGTCCCTGCTCTCCCGAGCCCCCAGCTGGCCTGAGGTCTACCACCTGGCCAAACAGCACTGGGAGTTCAGGGCTTGGCTTCCCGCCAGTCCCGCGAACCAGGCCGGTTTGAAAGGCACCCTAAGCCTTCTGGAAAAGGCCGAAGCCCTTAATCCCGAACACCCTATGGTTCTGGAGTGGCGCCTGGGCTTGCTCATGACCCACTACCAAGAGGTCACCCAGGCAGGCATGGATGGAAGCTGGATCCTGGAGAAGGCGAAGCGTCATTTCCAGCGCTTCCAGGCCACAGGAAGGGTCACGGTGGAGGATATTCCTTGGGTCCTGAGGGAGCTACAGAATGGTCTTCCCTACGGAAAAGTTGATCCAGCGGTCCTCCAGCGGGCCTGCAGCTTGGTCCAGGAACCCATCCGGCTCGAAGACGACTTGGACCGCGGCAGCCGTGCGATTTGGCTTCTTCACCTCGCCGATGCAATCGCCCCTCTGCTTCAAGATGCGGGACTCGATCCCCATCCCCTCCACGCAATGCTCCCCACCTTGGCAAAAACAGCGGCCAGCATCGCTCCCCCGGAAAAACTGGCACCCCTCATGGCGCGTGGCGCCCTCACACGAGTCGAGTCCCAGGAAAAACCTGGTCAGGCTTTCTGGGAGGCCATGAAGGAGGCTGAGCGATGGCTGCGTTACTTGCCGGAAGACCAGCCCCTCCAGGCCCTTTTGAGGAGCCGACACCAGAGACTGGGCTTTCAAGCCAATGGACGCTTTCCTCCGGATTGGCTAACGGTCGGGAACCTCCTACAAAAATTCCTAGAAGACAAATCAAATCGATGGACCACCCATCGTCTATGGATGGAACTAGGAGAGAGACAGCTCCTCGAAGCCACTGGCCCTGCCCAATCGGACCGTCTCGCTGCTTCCGAAATTGCCTTCAAGCGCGCCCTGGAGGTCTTCCCGGAGAGCAAGGCAGCTCCTTTGAGTTTGGCGGAATGCTGCCTGCGCCGATCCGAGGGAGCCCACCTGGGAACCCATGATCTCCGGCAGGGCCTCGCTTGGATCGCACAGGCCCGCACCTATCGGAACCCTGAGCATCCCCCCCGGCTCATTCCCCCCCCCGGATTCGAGATTCCTCAAAGGGTGAAGACAGAACGCATCCAGGCCGCGCTAAGGAGGGCCCTGAAGGAGGCATCGGAGATTTCTATTCAGGGTCTGGGTCCTCCCCGCAAGGCCAGCCTTCGTTCGCAGGTCCCCAGAGGGTCAGCGGAATCCGATGCCCAGAGATGATGCCCATCCTGAGGTAGACTTGGAGTCATCAACATTCCCAGCCAAGGACCCGACCATGAGCCTCAAGCGACTGTCCCTAAAACGTGAAGTCCTTATATCGCTTAGCGCAGCACAGACCTTGATCATCAGGGGCAATGGCACGAAGCCTGGGGAAGGAGATGACCCGGATTCCAATGTCATTTGCACCGAGGGTGCCTGCTTCACGGCAGGCGTGAACTGCATCACCCAAGACAACTGCCAGAACACCTATACCTGTGACGGCTGCGGAATCCCTGGCGTGAAACCCACGGAGCTTTCCTGTGAATGCCAAGGTCCAGATCCCACAATTAGGGATCCTTTCCTTTGCCCGACCTAGACACCCCCAAGGCACGATAAAACCTTACCGGGTTGGGACGCCCACCCATCTCCACGCATGCGAAAAGCCCACCAATAAAATTGGTGGGCTTCTGACTGCCAGGGGCACCAGGGTTTTCAGCAGGGGAATTCAATGGTGTAGCAGTTCCATGCCGTGGGAGGGCAGTAGACCGGTGTGCAGAAATCCGACTCGAGACAGTTCTCCTGGCCGTTGCTATCGCAGTTGGCAATGATGGATTCCGTCGGACACATGCCCTTGCTCTGGCAGCCCCAGTTGGCGGCACAGCTAGCCGTTGATCCCCAGCCGTCAGAGAGTTTCCCCGCGGCGACCATGGCCGTTGCCGCCGTGGGCCGGGG
>CAZPUI010000203.1:0-8575 GCA_964589695.1 uncultured Solibacteraceae bacterium
AGCGGGCAGCGGCATCGGGGTTCCCCAGGGGCAGGATGAACCAGGTGCGGTCCTTGGTGAGGTTGGGGTCCTGCGCCAGGGTCTGGGCCAGGTACAGGGCCGCCTCGCTGGCCAGGGGCAGCACACCCTCCAGGTTGGCCACCACCAGGATGGCGGGGAGTCGGCGCACCTTCTTGCCCACCTCGGGGCCGATTTCCAGCAGGTTCAGGTCCGCCCCACCGGGGGTCTTGGCCAGGGTGTGGAGGGCCATGCGTGCGGCCTGGGTCTTCTGCAAAGCCTGCAGGGAGGCCTGGACTTCCGCGGGGCTGTGGTAGCGATCGAAGGTGAGGGGGGGCGTCTGGGCCTGGATCGGCAGGGTGCCAACCAGGGCTAGGAACGCGGGGCCCCAGGACCGTGGGATGTGCATGCGTGCTCCCTTGGAAGTGTCAAACAGGAGTTGGGATGGCTTCGATTGTAGGGGGACAGGACGCCCAACCACCACGGGCATTTGGGCCCGGGGGATTCGCAGGGCAGAATACGGAGGACACGCACCAGGGATTTAGGAGCTGTTGGGAAGTTACCTCTATTAATGGGGTTGGCTCGTTACAGCTCCTTATGCCGCGGGCCGCCTGAACTCGATCGGGGGTATTGTTACCAAGCGGTTTAGGGAGAGAGCATGGCGTCTGGAATGAAGGCCGACGATGGCGCGCCGAACAGCGTGGACGCATTCCTGGATTTCCTCCGGGGCCGGAAGGCCCTTCCTCCCCAGGTCCTCGGGGCGGCGCTGGATCTCCCCCCGGGTTTGGACTGGCAGGTATGGATGGTGGACCAGGGGCACCTGACGGAGGCGCGGCTCACCCAGTGGAAGGCCGAGCACCTGGGGGTGCCCTTCGTGGATGTCCTGGCCCTCAACCTCCCGGCGGAGGTGCTGAACCTCATTCCCGAGGCCATGGCCCGGCGCCATGTGGCCCTTCCCCTGCGTCGGGATGCGAAGAAGCTGGAAGTGGTCATGGCCGACCCCATGGACCTGAATGCCAGTCAGGATTTGGCCTTTGCCAGCGGGTGTCGCATCCAGCCCCGCCTGGGGGTCCGCAGCCAGCTCCTGGAGGTCATCGGCCGCACCTATGCCCGACACCTTGAGGGCGCCAGCGCCCTGGTGGCGGCGGGGACCGAAGTGACCGGGGACAACCCCTTTGCCATCCTGGGCCGGGAGACCAGCGAACTGGATGCCAAGGGGGTGGATGCTCCCGTCATTCAGCTCCTCAACCTCATCATGCGCAAGGCCATCCAAATGGGGGCCAGCGATATCCACATCGAACCCGGGACTCCGGAGGGCACGGTGCGCTTCCGGGTGGACGGGATCCTTTCGGACCAGCTTCATGTGCCCGCCAGCCTCAACCCGGCCCTCATCTCGAGGCTCAAGATCATCGGGCGCATGGACATCGCCGAGAAACGCCTGCCCCAGGATGGTTCCGTGCGGGTGCGGGTGGAGGGGCGGGAGGCGGACCTGGGCCCGTCCACCATTCCATTGAGGGGGGGGGAGAAGGCCGTGATCCGGATCCTGGACACGTCCACGGGCGCCTTCGAACTCGATGCCATCGGCTTCGAGGGGGAGGAACTCACGCAGATCGAAGGCCTCATCCGGCGCCACATGGGCATGATCGTCATGACGGGGCCCACGGGGAGCGGCAAGACCACCACGCTCTACAGCATGCTTAACCGCATCAAGGACCGGGCGATCAACATCTGCACCATCGAGGACCCCATCGAATACAACTATCCGGGCCTGAACCAGATGCAGGTCCATGCGGACATCGATCTGACCTTTGCCCGGGGCCTGCGGGCCCTCCTTCGCCAGGACCCCGATGTCATCCTCGTGGGGGAAATCCGGGATGCGGAGACGGCGGAAATCGCCTGCCGCTCCGCACTGACTGGGCACCTGGTGTTCAGCACCCTCCACACCAACGATGCCCCCAGCTCCATCACGCGCCTCATCGACATCGGGGTGCCTCGGTACCTGGTGGCCTCGGTGCTCATTGGGGTCATCGGCCAGCGCCTGGTGCGTAGGGTCTGTGGCAACTGCGCCGTGGACCTGGATCCCGATCCCGAGACCCTCTCCGCCCTGGGGCTCAGCGCCGTGGCCCTGGCCGGGGGTCGCTACCGCATGGGGATGGGCTGTCCCCGGTGCCACAACCAGGGCTACAAGGGGCGCATGGGGGTCTTCGAGACCCTGGTGCTCAACAACAGCATCAGGGATCTGATCCTGCGGGGGGCCTCGGAGGAGGACATCCGCCTGGCGGCCCAGGAGGCCGGCATGCACACCATCATGGAAGACGGCCTCCGGAAGGCCAAGGCGGGCCAGACCACCCTGGAGGAACTGTGGCGGGTGCTGGAGGTGGCGGAGTACGCCACCCATGGCTGCTCCGGCTGCGGTCGGCTGCTGAGCCACGAGTACCACTTCTGCCCCTATTGCCGCACCGCCCAGCTCCGGGTGTGCACCCGCTGCGGCAAGAACCTGCACACCGGGTGGATCGCCTGCGCCGGCTGTGGGGAACCTGCGGTGGGGTGAAGGGGAGCGGTGGGCAGGGTGTCAGGCGCAAAACCCCCACCAACGTCCAGATCGGCCTTCCAAGCATCGGCGTTCAGGCGCCATGCCATAGATTGAAAATAATTACACGCACAGGGAAATGCTGATGTCCAAATTGCCTTTGGGCTTTGGTAATCAATTGCGGGATTGTGGGATATTATCGATATCGCTCTTAATTGCAATTCCTAAGCCTTGTATCTTCGATTGCATCCTCGGAGACAATGGAACGACCAGTTCAGCATTATAGGAAGGATTTTCCATGGGAAGCTTCAATATTTGCATGGTCGCGATGGCATAGGTCCTAGAATTGAATGCAATTGATCCTTCTTTTAAAGCTGGATCAATATTGACTACGATGATTGAAATAGTGTTATCGCTATTTCTGACAATTTTGATTGTTCGAAATTGTTGTGGAAAATCTCTTAATGATGACGTTTCTACATGCCAAAAACCAAGTTCAGGTTTGTTTGCTTCTGGCGATTTGAATGCTGTAACCTTGTTGCGATGGATATGGCCAGACATCCACATAATAAAATTGGGGCATGCATGGAGCTTTTTAATGATCGTTGAAGCCGGTATGGGTGAATGTGCATTGTAACCGATAAGGAAGAGAGGGATATGGGCGGCGATAATCATTAATTTACCCTCGGACTCTCCTTTGTCCAATTCGCTTGACAGCCAAGCATACCTCTCATTGTTGATATACCCATGTTCATGTATATCAAAATCCGTAGGTGGTTGGGTGTCATCCAGCACGATTACCTTGAGCGGTAGATCTGCTTTGGGTTCAAAGGTATAGCACCCGAGAAGATTGGATTGCGAATTCACGCCATGGCCTGCGGGAAGGGTGGTGGATTTTTGGAACTCGTTTTTCCAATCCTCCTTCGAAATTGAACGTCGAGAGCTGTCTGCTGCCCGAACCTTGGGAGGATTTGGGAAATCGCCAACAGCTCCTGCTCCGATAATCTCACCATAGAGGGTACTGCCATCAACAGCTCCGCCATAAAAGCCTCTGCTTTCGATGCCCCGTGGGTCTTTAAAAATGTCACCCATGTTGAGTATGTTGTCGCCCGTATAGCAGGGGCGTAAATAATCATTTGTTGGATAAGATCCGAGCCAAAGATGATCATGATTTCCAAGAACCGGATACCAAGGAATGGCTTTATCCAGTCCCACGGCCTTGAATTTATCTTGATAATCGTTGTTTAATCCGGGGACGGGATCATCTTTCGCGCCGGAATCAGGGTTGATGATGTTTCCGTCCATGACATCCACAAACCACCTCAATTCGTTATATTGATTGCTGTTGGTGCTATCCCCCAAAGTCATGCCAAAATCAAAAGGCTGCCTTTGGTGTAGGGCATTAATGGTCTGAACCGCAGAGTCCAGAACCTGAGTCGTCAACAGCATCGTGGCCGAATAGGCGGAAGGATTGTTTCCCTTGTATCCAAAGTGAATTGCTTGAGCAGGTGTCTCTTTATCCATGATGTGGGCATCGGAGATGGTGAAAAAATTCAAAAGCGTTGCCTTGGGAATAGGTGGATTTTCGCCATATCCTGGCGGCATGAGGTCAAATCGCTTAACGTAGTCAAGCCCAGGGCCAAAGGTCCATAATCCGTAACCATGGTCTTTGAATTTTGCGATCTCGTAAGGAAAAATTGCAGGTGAAGTATGCGGAACGGGAAGTGGAGCGATGGTTCTTTCGGTGGTGGTAACTACGTGGGTGTCAATGGGGATGGTTTTAATTGTTGGATCGTCAGATGGCTTGTGACAATTTGATAACAGAATTGCAGAAATCATAGTTATGAAATATTTTTTGTTTTTCCGTGAGTTTGCATTTTTAAACATTTGGGCTTTTTGCGTGAGGTGTTGCATTTGGTTTTTCTCCTGAAGAATTATCTCGCCCTAGGGGACTGAGGAATTCGCCGCCTGTGCTGCCCTGAGTGGAGCGGTTTTGATGAATTAAATTTGCAACTGCTTCGCGCTACCTAGGATCTCAACGGCAGGACGCGGGTAGGCATAAGTAGGGAGAGGGCTGCGTGAGGCTTTGGTCATAATATGAATAATTATGCGTGTGCCGTAAAGTGTTTGAGGCTCATGGTGGTGGGAGGTTGTGGGTCAACGAGGCTCGCGAAAGCTTCCCCAGGGTGACTACGGGCCTACCCTTGCCGTGCATGGGTGAGGGCCGTCCTCCATACTGTGGGCAAGTGAATGGAGGAGGACCCTTGCACAACTGCACACGGATGGTTGGTTTGAAGGTGGTTTCCCGGTTCGCCTCGATGCTCCTTCTGGCAGGTCCAGGGCTCTTTGCGCAGCTTCCTTCGGCAGTGTCCCTCCTCCCCGCCGGGTTCACGCTGAAGGGCGAGCAGAACCTGGGGGGGACCTTGCTGATCGATGCGGTCAAACCCAACGAGAATTTTCCAAAACCCCACAAGGATCAAGGGATTGAGCTTCGCATCGCATGGCAGAGGAATCCCATGGCGAACATGATTCTGGACATGGCTGCCAAGACCCCTGAGGAACCTGCGGCGCAGCTCCCAGGTTCGCTCTCCCGGGAGGAGCCCTGTGGCACCCGTCGACACCGGGATGGTGTCCTGACCTGCCGCAAGGTCATCACGCCCTGGGCGGGCAGTGGGAAGGGCCCCGAACTCATGACCTGGCGGCTTGGGTGGACGGGCAAGGGGCAGGATGGACTCGTGACCATCACGGTGAATCGATTCCATGGCGCGAA
This sequence comes from uncultured Solibacteraceae bacterium, assembly GCA_964589695.1. Taxonomy (GTDB): domain Bacteria; phylum Acidobacteriota; class Holophagae; order Holophagales; family Holophagaceae; genus CAZPUI01. The sequence goes on from CAZPUI010000203.1 coordinate 5,298, forward strand.
GGAAACCGCCGTGGCATGGATCGACAACCTTATCCCCAAGGTCACCCAGGGCAAGTAGGAATGCGGGGCACCCAGCCGCGGAAAGCCCTGCGGCGGAGTGAACCCTCCACTTCTGGTCGCCGTCGACCCTTGACCCCAGTTTCCTTCCCCAGGACCCTTGGGTCATGCTTTCGCGCGCGGCTGTCATTTTGAGCATGTCGGTTCTGGTGGCCCAGACCCCGTTTTACGAACGGCGTGCCATGCCAGTGAGGGAACCGAACCTGCGCCAGCTGCGCGGGGAGGTGGCGAGGTCAGGGGGCTGTTTGCTGCTCAAGCCCTCGATGGAATTGGGCCTGCAACAGCGGGCCCGGGACCTGCTGAGGCAACCGCCCTTGGACGACCTCGAAGTGGTGGTCCGAGCGGTTGTTCCGGGTTCGAAAATCGCTCAGGAACTTGAGCCGATCCTCAACCATGAGGGGGGATCGACGTGGGCTCTGGTGGACGCGGAGTTCAAGGTGCTTTGCCAAGGGAGGACGTTTCCCTCAAGTCCAGAGGTTCTGGCCGCGCAATTCCGAGCGGCGGGCTGGCGCACGGCTCTTGACGTGCTGGAAGAATTCCTACGCCGCAACCCCCACCGCTTGGACGCCCAAGGTCGACGCATCGGCCTGCTCTCGGCCCTGGCGAGGAGACGCCTTGAGCCACTGGTGGTGGACCCCAAATCGCGCGATCTGCAACGACCCTTGACCCAGGAGGAGGACGAGAGGATTTTCGGGCCCCTCGTGCGCGCCCTGGATGCTTTGCTGAGGGATTCGGCCTGGATGGCGGTCCGTTGGATTCCGTGGACGGAGGACCTTCGGCACAGCAGGTTGGCTGCGGAGATCGCGAAGCGACATTTTCCTTCGGTGGATGGGGCCTTACGCGGGCTTCCAGAGAATCTTCCGCTCTGGCAGTTATGGATGGGCATATCTCGATTGGTTCCGGGAGCGAGCGCCCTTGGGATTCTCCAGGCCCAGCCGAGTGCCATGAAAAGGCTTCCCTCTCTGCAGCCCTGGGTCTTGGAGGCCCTCGTCAAGGATGCTCGACATCGCGGAGCCTTGAAGGATCTCGTCCCCCTGCTTCAGAAGGATTGGGACTCTAATTCGAGTCCGGCGCTGTTCCGCTTCAGCTTTCCCGACTTCAGGCGAACTTGGACGCACAGTGCGGGTGCCCTTGCAGAGGGTCTCCTGCGCCTGGGACGACCCAGGGAGGCGGGAGAGGTCGTGTCCGAGTTCATGGAATGGAGCGGCTGTGGGGAGGCCTCGGTCTGGGCGGCGGACCTGGCGAAGGTGTGTGGCTACACACGGGAGTCCCAGGCTTGGGCGCGTTTGCGCCCCTCTGCGGATGCTGGCCGTCTCCTTCGGGGACTTCCCAAGGAGGATTTAAAGGGAGGCTGGGGCATTCGAACTTCACCGGCTGGCCTTGAGGGCGCGTCCTGGGCGGACCGCTTGCGGTTTGAAGGTCTGCAACGCGGTGAGGTGAAGCTGGTGCGTCTGGAGGAAGTGGTGTCCGAAGCGGCGCGAGGGGCCTGGAAACCTGGCACCTCGGTGCCTCCCCCATGGATCGGGACACCGGACCTTGAAGCCTGGCAAGGGGCGTGGAGGGCGCTGAACCTGGTCTTGGAACCTCGCGCCCTGGACCTGGGGATTTTGATCATCGGTCTGGATACCCCTGCCGCCAAGGAGCTGCTGGCCCGGGAAGGCTGGGATGGTCGACGGCGATGGGTGCTGTCAAATGGATCAGGAAGGGTCCTATCCCATGGAACAGAGGTGCCTTCGGCAGACACTCTGGAAACACTGGTCCGGGCTCATGGGCACATCCCGGTAGCCGAGCAAACGCGTCAGGCCCTGAAGGAACAACCAGATCATTTAGAATGTTTAATTAATCGATATGCCCAGGTGCTTGTCCGGATCCGCCAGGTGGGTCAGAACATGAAGGAAGCGATCTCGATGCGGAGGCGACGGGAGGAAGATACCAAGTTTTATGGGGGGCTTAGGGATCCGGTCCTTCGCGAAAGGGGATTTTTGGAAATCGAGAAGCGGCTCGGAACCGAAGCCGCGAAGCGGAGTCGGGCCCAAACCATGGAAATCCTGAAGCGCCTGGAGGAACCCCTTCCTGCCATGCCCGCCGATGATCAAGAGGGGTTGTGGGCCGAGGCGGTGGACTTGTTGGAGCGCATTCTGGCGCAGCCCGCCTGGCCAGCGAACGAGACTCCAGTCTCCCTTCCTGAATCGGCAGGGGCTTCAGAGGCATTTCGGCATACCGCGCCACGACTCCTTTCCATTGTGGAGGACGTGCTCGTGAAGGCACCCGCATGCTGGGAGGCCTGGCGCCTTTGGGCCGAACTGGCGGCGCTGACGGGGGCTTCCCCCACCGATTTCGTGGCCCAAATCCCTCCGCTCCCTGGCCAACGCCACGCGTGTCCCAACCACGATGCCCTTACGAAAACCCTGGTGGCCCAGAAACGCTGGGGCGAGATCGAGGCATGGGTGGTGCCCCTGCGGGAGGCCTGGGAGGAGGAGCCGGACCATGAGATGCGCTCGGAAATGTTCCAAGGTGCCGAGGCCCTTATGGAGGCCCACCTTGCCCTTGGCATGGTCTCCCGGGCCGAGGGCCTGGTGGAGGAACTCGTCAAAGCCACTCCGCGCGCTGCCTATAGGGTTCTCTTTGTCGCCAGTGGCGTGGCCCAGAGGACCAATCACAAAGAGCTGGCCGAGGCCTGGGAAAAGCGGGCGAGGCTTCTGATTGCGGCCAAGACTCCTCAGTCCTGAGCCGTGGGCGGCTGGGACTGCCATTCCCCATCCAGGATCCCCGCGCGCCAACCTACACTGCAGTCATGGACTCCTCCGCCACCCCCCTCGCCGAACGCATGCGGCCCCGGCGCCTCGATGAGGTGGTGGGCCAGGCCCACCTGCTGGGGCCCACCGGGGCGCTGCGTCGGCTCCTGGCGGGGGGGCGGCTGCCCTCCATGGTGCTCTGGGGGCCGCCGGGGACGGGGAAGACCACCCTGGCGCGGATCCTGGCCCAGGAGACGGGGCGCACCTTCCTGGAGTTCTCGGGGGTCACGGTCTCGGCGGCGGAACTGAAGAAGCTTCTCCAGGATTCCCGCAGCATGCCCCTCTTCAAGGCTGCGGCCCCGGTGCTCTTCCTGGACGAGGTCCACCGCGACAACCGTGCCCAGCAGGACATCCTGCTGCCCTACCCGGAGCGGGCGGAGTGGGTGCTCGTCGGCGCCACCACGGAGAATCCGGCCCACCGCCCGG
>CAZPUI010000204.1:0-8518 GCA_964589695.1 uncultured Solibacteraceae bacterium
GCTACTAAGTTCTCTCGGGTTGGTCGTATGAACCTCGGCCATGGCCTCGTCCAGATCCTCCGTGTCCACGAACAGGTCCCGGGGCGGACCTTCGGGTGACCCGCGGCCGCTCCGCATGGTCCAGCCCGGTCGCGTCCCTGGGTCGCTGGCGGTGGTCGTATTGAGAGAGTCGGGATTCATCTTGATGGACTTCGCGTCCAATCGAGCCAACCCCAGCAAGTCAAATCGCTGAATTTATAGATATTTAGCTTTGGCTCAACAATTGCGATGGTTGCCCACGCTGTCGATGTCGACCTGGATTCGTGGAGTCGCCTCATGAGGATAAAAACAACCATCGTTCGGTGCCTGGAGCCGCTGTCCTTATTGAGGTCAGATGATAAATTCATGTATAGATGCGCACCACGAGGGCCGCCCATCCTGTAAGCAGTCTAGCAACAACTACATAAAAATTCATTTCGGGAGATATAATATGATAAAATCAAATATTATTGCCTTGCTCCTTTTCCTGGCACCGTTTCAGGCGGCCCTGGCTCAATCCGCGCCGAATATGGGTACGGCAGGGAGCTTTGCGGTTCTGGGCGGCCCTGCTGTGACCCTCACCGGATCCATGATCAGGGGAAACGCGGGTGTCACCACCGGCGGCATCGTCACGAACACAGGGTCCACGATTATTGGATCGACGGACTTGCACGCCGATGGCGCATACAGCGACTTCCTCGCTGCCTACTCGGCGCTCGCGGTTGCGCCGTGCAACCAGACATTAACGGGCACCCTCAGCGGCGTGAATCTTGCGCCTGGCGTTTACTGTTTCGACGCGGCAGCGACTTTGACGGGCCAGCTGACGCTCGTCGGGCCCCCGAGCGGGATCTGGATCTTCAAGATCGGCAACCTAGGGACTGGAGCGCTCACGGGCACTGGCTTCTCGGTGGTCATGGCCGGCGGCGGCCAGCCGTGCAACGTGTACTGGTGGGTCTCACAGGCTGCGACACTGACGGCTTCGAACTTCCAGGGGACCATCCTCGCAGGTGCGGCTATCACGGTCACCGGTGGGACGTTTAATGGGAATGCCTTGGCGAAAGCCGCGGTGACGTTGACTGGCGCTGATATTGCCGGCTGCAGCTTCCCAGGAGGTCCCATTCCCCCCATCCCGAACAACTTCGGCGCGATCAAGGTAACGGGCGGTGGCCAGATCCCCGTACCGGACCCGAATTCGGCGGGCAGGGCCACCTTCGGATTCAACGCTCAACCGGATAAAAAGGGCGGCGCAAAAGGTCATTTCAACTATGTGAACCACCAAACCGGTCTCCACATCAACGGCCAGGTGGACAAGATCGTCGTGATAGCGATCAATCTTGACGGGTCACCCAAAACGGTCCTGTTTTCTGGCACCTGGGAGGGTGGTTCCTTCTTTGTGACGGTGGAAGACCACGGGGAGCCCGGAACGGGTGATGCGCTCGGTGTCACGGTGGCCTTGGCAACAGGTGAGCTGCTCGAAGTCCGTTCGCAGCGAACCATTTCTAAGGGGAATATTCAGTTTCACAAATGAATTTGGACACCAATCGTCATAAGCGTTGCCGGACTATCGGCATGGCTCTTCTTGCCAAGGGACCAAGAGGATTGCCACGAAGCCATGCAAATCCGCCCTTTAGGCGGGCATGAAGGCACACGAAGGGAGCCGTCCCGGTTCCGGCCATCCATCTCGCAATCCGCGCATCGCGCGGCTTGTGGGCGCAGCCCCGGATGGTCTTGGACTCCGATCGACAAATCTCTTTGTGTGCCTTCGTTATACGAGCCTTAAACTTTGTCCATTCTTGCGCAGCAGTTGTGCACGTCGCGCTTATAAAGTCAAATATTTAAGTAGCTTAACCCCTGAGAACAAGTGTGACCACGGGGATCAAGACATCGTGGCAAATGAACGATCAGAGTTCGGCAACCTGACCTGCCGGCGCATCGTGCGGGGCATGGACTACTTGACTTCATGGAGAAGGGCGAGATCCAGATCGAACCAGCCTCGCCCCCACCGGGTCGGATCACGTGGGTCTGCGCCTTGTCTCCTATCCCCCGTCCAGCCCCGAAGGACCCAGACCCTTCGCCTGAACACCCAGGTGCTGGCCCCCCTGGAGGGCTCCATGGTGGGGCTGGAGCACATGGGGATCCGCTAAAGACCCCCCACATCGTGAACGTGCCCGGACCGACTCCCCCCCGGAAAGCGCGCCCGGCACGTTCACGAATTACCGGCAAGCTTCGCCAGAATCTCCCGTCCGTTCGTGTTCCCGGGGTTCAGCTCCAGGCTCTTCTCGTAGTGGGCCTTGGCCTTGGCCTTGTCGCCGAGCGTGAGGTAGGCCTCTCCAAGGCTGTCATGGGCGTTCCAGGACTGGGGGAAGAGGTGGGCGCCGGCCTTGAAGAGGCGCAGGGCCTGCTGGGGCTGCTGGGTCTGCAGGAGCTGGTAGCCAAAGGCATTGAACTCCGCTTCCAGGAAGTAGTGGGTGGCGGGTTTCCGATTGCGGCTGTCCAGGATCTGCTGCACGTCCTTCTCCTGTGCATGGGCGCCCACAAGCTCGAACAGCTTCTGGGCGGCGGAGGTGGTGTGGGTGATTTCGCTGTAGATGCCCGCGATCGCGCCGTTGTGGTTCTGGGCCGTGATGCCGGTGGCCCCCACCAGCTCCGGGAAGCGGGTCCGGAGGGCGAAGTCCCGGAACAGGCTCTCCATGGGCTTCCCCTCGGTCAGGCTGCGCCCGATGCCCTCCCAGAGGGTGCGCATGTAGGTCACCCGCTGCTGGAAGCCCTTGAAACTGAGACCTCCATTCCAGTGTCCGGGAAGCAGGGTCTTCACCTGCTCCTGTCGGCCCACCAGCGTCTCCCAGTTCTTCAGGAGACGCGGGAAGTCCCGGACCAGGCCCGGCCGCACCGTGAAACTCGCCAGGCAGCCTGGGGTGTCCGTGAACCACGCATCCGCCATGGTGTCCCCGGTGAGCAGCAGACCGTGGCGGGGCACATGGACACTGATGTCGCTGGCAGTATGGAGGCCCCCGCTGTAGTAGAGCTCGAAGGTGGTGTCCCCCATGGACAACGTGAGGGTGTCCGTGAAGGTCTTGGTGGGATAGACCAGTTTGAAGCCGACTTTGTGGGCCGCCAGGTTCAGGCGGTTCTGGGTGAGGTTCTCCAGCATGGCCTTGGCCTTGGGGGACGCCACGGGCTCCTTGGCGAGATCCTTCTCCAGGGTGCCCACATTTTCCTCCAGCCAGGCCATCACCCGCGGACCATCCGCGAGGTTGGCCTTCATGCCCTCGGCACAGCGCGCATGGGCCACGATGGTGCAGTCGGCGTAGACGCTGTTCCCGAAGGTGTGGTCGCTGTGTTCATGGGTGTGGATGAGGACCTTGAAGTCCTGGCGTCCCAGCTCCCGGGCGATGACCTTGCGGAGCCTGGCGTCAACCTCAGGGATGCCCACCGTGTCCACCACCACGATGCCCTGGGAGGTCGCGAAGGCCACGATGGCCGTGGAGGACAGGGTATCCCCCACCCAGACCCGCACCGCGGCGGGGTTCAACCGCTCCACGTGGAGGGGCAGTCCCAGCACCTCCTCCCCCGAAAGTGCGCCGCTCGCCAGCAGCGCGACCAAGGCCAGTGCCCTCGACATGCCCATGAGAAAGCTCCTTGTGACACCAGGGAGTCTACGGGGCCGAGCACGTGGGGGAAGGTCGGTTGGGGCAAGTGGGTTCGGGCGTGGGACCAGTGTGCTGCGGCGGGGGATGGCCTCCTCAGGCACGTCCGGGGACCACCACCCACGGTGAACCGCGCTGTCCCGACGGAGCACACCGGGCGAGTGTGCCTTTGGGCGAATCATCGGATTCGCGGCGGCCGATCTCGTAAAAAAACAAAACCCGGCACGGGGCCGGGTTGTGCTGATTCCTGTGAAGGATGGAACTGGTAAACCGGTCCTCAACTACCGGATGCACTGCGGGGCAAGGCTCTGAATGCAGAGGCAGATCGAGTTCACGCGCTTGGAAACGCAGGTATTGGTGGCGCAGTAGTACCTGGTGAGGCAGGTGATGGAGGTAGGCCCACCGCCCGCGCTGCGGGTCTTCACCCGACAGGTAAGGGTGGTCTGGCCCTTGGCGGGAACCTTGATCCGGAAACCCAGGCGGTGGGCCTGCTCCTTGGTCACCAAGCCTTGGGCTTCCCCGTGCTGCGGGTGTGCTTGAAGGCCCCCACCAGGAGGTTGGGGCCCTCCAGGGCGATGCGGTTGCCCAGGGGCTCGCCATCGTAGGTGAATTCGCGGTTCACGAAGTCCAGGGCAGGGGCCTGGAGCTCCGGTAGGCTGCGAAGCACGGCGGCGGCGAAGTGGACCAGGGAATCGATGGTCTGGTACTGGATGAGGGCGGCCCGGTCCATGAGGAGGTTGTCCTCGAAGCGGTTGAGGGGGCGGCTGTAGTAGATCACCCGGCCGTCGAAGCAGATCTGGGTGCCGTCGGTGTTGATGGTGTAGAGCTTGCCCTTGTCCCGGACCTCGAAGTGGCTGGAAGTGCCCTTCCGGAACGCGGCCATCAGTTCCTGGAACTTGGGGTGCTGCAGGTAGGCGGTCCCCAGGTTGGTTTTTTTGGCGGGCTGCAGGCGCTCTCCGGCCGTGCGTCCGTACATCATCTGGTTGTAGCGCAGGGCCTCCTGGCGCTCCTCAGCGGTCTGGCGCTTCTCCTTTTCCTTCTTGGGGCCCTTCTCGGGGGCGCTGCTCATGGGGCTCCTCCACGCCGGTGGCGACCCGTGCAGTGTCCCCCACCGCGGGCCGCCGCTGCAACACTCCGTGCGGGATCAGCCGCCCAGGTTCAATCCCTGGGGTAGCGGATCCTCCAGCAGGGCGTCCAGGCGCTCGCGGTAACCCTTGCTCACGGGGACCTTGGTGCCCCCCTGGGTCACCACCGTGAACCCGCCGTCCACGGTGAGAATCTCCCGGATGCGGGCGATATTCACGATCCAGGATCGGTGGGTGCGCAGGAATCGCACGGGGTCCAGGCGCTGCTCCAGGGTGCCCAGGGTCTCCCGGATCATGAAGGACTCCCGGCCGCGGTAGAGGTGCATGTAGTTGCCCGTGGCCTCGATGGCCTCCACCTCCTCCGAACGGATGAACAGGATGCGTTCGGGCGTTCGCACCACAAAGCGATCCAGGTTCTGTCGGCGCTGCTCCACGTCCTCCAGGAGAGCCAGGAGGCGGCGGTTGACGGCCTTCTGGTCCCGGGCCTCCAGGGTGGTGCGTGCCCGGGCCATGGCCTCCCGGAAGCGGGGGCGACTCAGGGGCTTGAGAAGGTAGTCCAGGGCATGGACCGTGAAGGCCTGAAGGGAATACTGATCGAAGGCCGTCACGAAGATCACCAGGGGCATTTCCCCTTCCGACAGCTCCTCCAGGACCTCGAAGCCATCCAGGCCGGGCATCTGCACATCCAGGAACACAAGATCGGGACGCAGGGTCCGGATGGCCTTGACGGCGGTTTCCCCATCCAAGCACTCCCCCACCACCTCTACGTCCGGCTCATCCGCCAGCAGCGTCCTGACCCCCTTCACGCCGAGGGGTTCGTCGTCCACGACCAGGGCCTGGATCTTCATGGTTGCGGGCCTCCTTCAAAGGCAAGGGGGAGGCTGAGACGCACCTGGAAACCGCCTCCGGGATTCGGACCGTGGTCCAGGGTGGCTTTGGCGCCATACCGTTGGTCCAAGCGGGCTCGGGTATTGGCGAGGCCCACCCCTTCCCCAGGGTTGCGGCGGCGTGCACCGGGACCCACCCCATCGTCGGTCACCCGCAGCAGGAGGTGATCCCCCTCCGCGCGTGCCTCGAGGCGTAGGGTGCCGACGCCCACCTTGGGGCTGAGTCCATGGCGGATGGCGTTCTCCACCAGGGGCTGCAGGATGAGGTGGGGCACCAGGGCGCCTTCCAGGTCCTTGGGGATGTCCAGTTCCACCCGCAGGCGGTTGGAGAAGCGCACCCTTTCAATGTCCAGGTAGCGGTTCACGAAGTCCAGTTCCCGGCCCAGGGTGACTTCCTGAACGGTGGCGTCCAGGTGGGTGCTGTCCAGGAGGTCCGCCAGCAGGTCGAGCATCCGCTCCGCGGCCTCCACATCCGTGCGCATCAGGGTGGAACAGGCATTCAGGGCATTGAAGAGGAAGTGGGGATGGAGCTGGCTCTTGAGGGACTGGAGCTGGGCCCGGGCCAGCTGGGTCTCCAGCCGGGCCGCCCGCAGGGCCTTGTCCAGCATGGCCTGCCGGGCGTCATGAAAGGTCGTCACCGCCACGATGGCGGGGTAGACCATCAGGTCCCGCAGGGTGTAGGTCAAGTGCGCCTTCAAATCGAACGCCATCAGCCACTCCAGGATCTCCGCCGGACTGTATTCCGCGAGCAGGAGAAACTTGAGGCTGGCGACGACCTTGAGCAGGGCCTGGTGGGCCACCAGGGCGACCACCAGGGCCCCGAGGTGGATGGTCACCGTGCGCAGGGTGGGGCGTTCCCAGGGCCAGCGTCGGGTCACCCGCACCACCAGGGGCGCCACCAGGAGCCAGGCGATCCAGATGGAGGTGGAGCGCAGGATGGTTTCGGACAGTTCGGTTCCAGATTGCCCCAGCGCCAGCGAACCGAAATAGACTTCGACACCGTTGGCCACGTTGATGAGCTGGAAGATGAGCACCAGCCGCAGCCAGCGGAACCAGCGTCCCGGCTTCATGGCGCACCCCCGGCGGTGCGGAAGGGCAGGGTGAGGGTGGCGGTGAAGCGGCCCTCCTGGCAGGCCCGCCACTGCAGGACCTCCCGACCAGGGAAGGCCTGGTGGAGATGCCCGCACATGCGCTGGAGGGTGGCTTCCTGAGGTTCGCAGGGGCCAGGACCCGAGTCCCGCACGGTGAGGACAAGGTTTTCGTCCTGCCGTCGGGCCTCGAGGTCCACCACCAGGGGCGCTGTCCCGGGGGCCTGGCCCCGGCGCAGGGCATGCTCCACCAGGGGCTGGAGGATGCGATGGGGCACCAGGGCTTCACCCAGGTCGCTGGGACAGGCAATGCGCACCGCCAGGGCCTCCCCCAGGCGGAGGGCTTCGATATCCAGGGTGAGGGTGACGAAGGCCAGCTCCTGGTCCAGGCGCACCTCCTGGGTCGAGGCTCCCCGCAGGGTGCGGCGCAGCAGGTCCGCCAGCAGGTCCAGCATGCGCTCAGCGGCCTCGGGGTTGATGCGCAGCAGGCTGGCCATGGACCTCAGGGCATTGACCAGGAAGGGCGGATGGATTTGGTGCCGCAGGTCCTTGAGTTCGGCTTTGGCCAGCTGGGCCTCCAACTGGGAGGCCTGCAGTTCCCGGTCCCGGAGCACCTGCCGAAAATCCAGCATGTAGCTCACGATGAGCAGGAGTGGATAGAGCACCAGGCCGGTGGCCAAGGAATAGACGGGGTAGTACGGGACCTTGGTGACAATCCAGAAAACCACCTTGGCGGGAGGGCTGCCGAACAGGAGCTGGTCCCGGAGGATCTGGCAGCCGAACCACAGGGCCAGGTGCGCCACCAGGGTGCCGATCATGATCAGCAGATGCATGCCCAGGAGACGCCAGCCAAAGGGTCGGTCCAGACGGATGGCCCGCACCACCTTGAGCAGCAAGGGGATCAGGATGATCCAGGGCACCCACCTGAGCAGGTAATCGAAGAGCATCTCCGACCACGGCCGACTGTTCCGGGCAGAGATCTGGAGGACCCAGGCCTCCGTGCCTCGACTGAGGGCAAAGAGCAGGACGAGCATGAGCAGGAGCAAATACCGGCGAAGTTCCGGCGGCCTGGCCCCTGCCAGGGCCGGAACGAATCCCGCCTCGTCTGCCTTCGCCGCCATGTCCAAAGTCCCCGTTCCATCATCCCGCCGCCGTGGGTGCGGTACCGGGATCCCATCGAGGATAGGTCCTTCCGCCGCCTTCGGTACCCCTTTGGGGCAGATCTCCCCTTCCAGGGGATGGAAGGGCCAGGTGCTGGGATTGGTGTAGGGGCAGCCCTCATGAAAGGCATGAACTGCCCGAGACGCATGGAACGGTCCGTGCATCGAAGCCAGCAAGGAGGTCTGTTATGCACGAGATCATCGCCCTGGACGCCTTTGAAGTGTCTGTGCCCCCTCGGCGTCCCTGGGATGACGATCCGGACCTCAGGCTCATGCTGAACCCCTTTGGAAGCGATCCCTACGAGCCCGATCCCTACGCGTGGATCTAGCGCCCTTCGAGTTCCCTCAGCCGACGCTGAAGCTTGACCCTCTCCTCCTCGCGTGTCTGGACGCCGCGATCCTGGGGAGAGGCCAGTCCAAGGTGCACCCGGTCCGCATGGGCCGCTTCCTGGATCTGGAGCTGCTTCAGTAGCTTCTTCGCGTGGTCGACCTCGGCCGCCGTGCGTGCTTCCGGCGTCGTCGCCTGCAGCAGGGCCTGTTGGAGCTGCAGGTTCCAGAGTCTGCGCTGCAGGGCATGGGCCTTGGCATCCTCGGGGCCGGCGACACCGACCTGGACCTGGACTTGGTGATCCT
>CAZPUI010000205.1:0-3410 GCA_964589695.1 uncultured Solibacteraceae bacterium
GACATGCCAGCGTCAAGCTTTTGCAGCGTTTAAGGGAGGAGATCGGGGCCGGGTATGGGGATCTGCTGGAGGTGACCCTGCTCCCTTCCCCCTCCGGACCAGGTGCACTTGGTAGGGAGCTTCCATCCGTGCTCGCAGGCCGCTGGGATGATGGCAAAGTACGGGAAGCCCAGCTGGCCCTGCGTATCTTCGCCCGTGATGCCCGCGCTTCCCGATTCTTCGCGTCCCAGGCTCCTTGCTTTGCCGCGGTGGAAAGCACGCTTCGGAAAACCCTGCGAGGACACGTGGATCTTGGCTGGCACGCGCGGGTCTTCGGGACCGGCACCAAGGTCAGGGTGGTCCCTGGAATGCTCACAGGTGCCTGCAACTACGGACTCGCCGAGGGGGCCGCGGGAATACAGCGGCTCATGCCAGTGTTGGGGGTACCTCAGGCGAGTGGTGGTACACCCCGTTTTGACGCAGACAAGGTGAGAGCCTTCCTGGTGCATGAGCTCGGGCACCCCTTCGTCAATCCCTGGGTCGCCGGGCACGCCGCGCAGCTACGAAGTGCCGGCGAGGCCTTACTGGCCGCGAACCGAGCGTCGCTGACGGCCTCGGGGTATGGGGATTGGCAATCCTTGCTGAACGAATCCTATGTCCGTGCATTGACCCTTCGCTGGTTCCGCGAGGCGGGGCAGTCCGAGAGCGCAGACCGATGCTTGGCGAAGGATCGGGCTTCTGGATTCTATTGGACCGACGCCCTGGCGGATGCGATGGTTCCGGAGGGCAGGGGAAAGGTCGCTTCGTGGCGTACCAGTGAGGCGAGGCTTGTGGAAACGCTGGTGGCCTGGGCCGCCTCAGCGCCGACCCGAATGGCATCGATTCGAGTGAACCTGGCCCGCGAGGAGGCCGAGAGGGTGAAGCAGGGGCCTCAGATCATCGGGCGGCACCCGGCCCAGGATGGGGAGGTGCCAGCCGCTGAGCATACTCTCGAACTCCGCTTCGACCGGTCCATGGGGGATGGGATGGCCCTGAGCCGCCGGGAGGGCCCTGAGTTCGAGGTCAAGGGCCAACCCACCTGGAATTCGGACGCTACAGTGTTCCGCTTGCCCGTGCAGCTTCCTCCCGGGAGCTACGTGCTGGACCTCAATCCCGAAGGGAGCAAAGGGTTCGCCAGCCGCCAGGGCGAGCGTCTTCCGACACAGACTTGGCGATTCCAAGTGCGCTAACGCGGGGCTGTGACCGTCAGAACGGCGCCCTGACCGAGCGGAGCAGGTTCACCGTCGCCAGCAAGCCCTTTCTCAATTCGCCAAAGTCCGTTCTTGCAGGGCCTGGAGCAGGGCCTGCTGGATTTCGGTGGGGTCTCCGGGCAGGTAGGGGATGTCGATGAGTCGCTGGACGGCTTCCCGGGCCTGGTGGAGGAGTTCGGCGTCAATGGCGTCCACCTGCAGGATGTAGCGGCGGCCGGTGCGCTGGACGAGGTTCATGCTCTCCAGCTGCTGCAGGGCCCGGAGTACGCGCTGGTAGGTGCCGCGCCGGGAAACCTCATCCTGACCGCTGCCTTCCTCCTCCACGAGTTCGAGGAGGGTGGAGGGGGTCAGGCCTACGGAAGATTTGCGGAGCAATTCCACGATCCTGCGGATCAGGGACCAATTGTGGTTGGCTCCGGTGGGAACCCGGGGGCGAATGAATTCCTGGGCCATGGGGGTCTCCTAGGTTCAGGCGGGGGGTTTCGTGGGAAAGGGTTCAAGCGGGACTTCTCGCCACCATGATCATGATCGAAACAAAAGACTCGAACAACATGGGGCACCTCCCAAGCCAGACCTGCGGACCTTCGTGGGGGCACCTCGATCCGGGTCATACTTGCTGCAGGATGCCCCCGAAAACCGCTCCCCCCATCGAGGACCTTGCCCTGGCGTTTCCGTTCCCGGATTGGGAGCGCTACGAGCCTTTGGGCTACCTGGGGGAGGGCTTCTTCGGGGTTGTCTTCATGGCCAGGGACCGTGACCTGGATCGCAGGGTGGCCCTCAAGTTCCTCCACACCACGGATCCCGCCCGGGTGGCGGCGCTCCGCCAGGAGGCCAAGGCCCAGGCCCTGCTGGACCATCCCAATTTCTGCCGTATCTACGAGGTGGGTAGCCATCAGGGCAGGCCCTACATCGCCATGCAATTCGTGGAGGGCCGCTCCCTGGAGGAGGTGGCCCCGGAGTTGGACCTGGTCCTTTTGGTGCAGATTCTGGCGGACCTGGCCGAGGCCTTGGACCATGGTCACCGCCATGGCTTGGCCCACCGGGACCTGAAGGCCAATAACATCCTGGTGGAGACCTTGCCTGATGGGAGCTTCCGCCCCTGCATCGTGGACTTCGGCCAGGCCCTGATGGGCTCCGAGGCCCACAGCGCCAGCGCCGCCGACCTGTGGGCCCTGGGTGAGATGGCCTACACCCTCCTGGGCGGATTCCCTTCTGCCGCAGGTCCCTCGAGCCTGCTTCGAACACCCCAGCGCACCCCAGAGGGCCGTCCGCCCTTGGACGAGATCAACCCGCGGGTGCCCGCAGACCTGGCCGCGATCCTGGCGCGGTGCCAGGTGCTTGAACCCACCCTGGCCTTCCAGGGCGCGGGTGAGCTTGCCACCGCCCTGCGAGGGTGGCTATCGGTTCACGCCCCCCGTACCACCTCTGCCCGACCCAAACGATTCAGCCTCCTGGTGCTGGGAGCCCTGGTGCTGGGACTGGTGGGCCTGGGCTTCTGGGCACGCCCCTTCGCACCCCCTTCGAGGCTCGTGAAGGAGCTCGACCAGCTGCGTCAGGCCATCGCCGCCGACACCGCCCGACTCCTGGCCTTGGAGGCACGCATGGCCGCAGCCACCACTCCCGAGGAGCGCCAGCAATTGAAGGCAGAGATTGAAGCGGTCAAGGCCTCCCTGCGGCGCAACGAAGAAACCCTTCGGGCCCTGGAAGGCAGGGCTGGGGTGGTCCCTCCCAATCCGCCTCCTCCGGGACCCGACACCCCCAAGCCCCGAGCACCCGCCCCGCTCCCGACGGCCGCACCTCAGTCCGATTCCGAAACCCCGGCAACCCTTCTGGAACGCCAGGTCCCGTTGTACCCCCTGGAATTGCTGGAGAACCATCCCGAATTGCCTGACCCCCTGGACGTGGATGTGGATGTGAGGGTGAATGCACAGGGCCAAGCCGAGGAGGGCTTGGTGCGGCGAGAGGTTCCCGTGGCGGTGAAGGAAAGGGCGCTGGAGGCGGCCATGAAGAGCCGGTACGCCCCGGCGCGCATGGGGGACACCCCCGTCGAAGGGTGGCTGAGGGTGAAGGTCAGGTTCTCCCGCGGTGGTCAGGATGGGGTCCCTTCCACCGGCCTGGAAATCCTTCACCTGGCCCCCCTCACCCTCAGTTCCGACCAGGTGGCCCAGGTGCGGAACCTCA
>CAZPUI010000205.1:3420-8467 GCA_964589695.1 uncultured Solibacteraceae bacterium
AGGGGGTCGCCCCTTGGCGATCCAGGTCCGCCTGGACGAGCAAGGGAAGCCCATGGCCCTCAAGCACCCGGGCCTGCCACCCGGCATCGAAGAAGCGGTCTGGCAGTCCCTGCGGAAGAGCACCTTCCGGGTGAAGCCCTCCCTGAACGGGCCCCAGGAGGACTGGTTCACCATCTCATTCCAGCTGCGCTGACCCGTCCTTTCCAACGCATGACGCCCCAGGTCAACGCATTCCGGAACCGTGCTTTACCACCCCAACCGAAGGGCCACCTTGAGGCTGCGGGGAATGGGATCCGGATCGGTGGTTTTCCCGAAGTCAGGAATCGGGGTGCCCTGGGAGGTGGCATAGGGGTTGAGGAATAGGGCCTGGGATCGGTTCTGCAGGTTCACCACCTCGGCCTCCAGCTTGATCCAGGAGCCCTTCCGCGGGCCCTTCCAGGTCTGGGACACCAGCAGGTCGATCCGGCTCTGGGTCCCACGCCTCCAGGCATTCCTGCCCCCCAGACCAGGGGAAGGATCGTTGAAATTGCCATCCCCGTTAAGGTCCCAATTGTCCAGAGGCGTCAGCGGCAGGGCCGACTCCAGATTCCCATTGAGCACCACCATGAAGCCCGAGGCACTGGTGAAGTGGGCGCGCAGGCGCAAAGACACCGGTCGTTCATAATCCGAGGAAGCCCAATCAGCCCCAGGATTGGCCGGATTTCGCGGTTGAGCATTGTCATAGATCAATTGACTGTGCTCGTTGGTGTTGTGATCCCTGGAGCGGGAAAGGGTCAAACTGGCCTGCCCTCCAAATCCCCGGGGGGGTTCACGGCGCGCGACGAGCACCAGATACTCGCTGGAGGCACGCCCATTCCGGGTGGCCAGGTACACATCGCCGGCCTTCCCGAAGTCCAGGAGCCTTCCGCGCACACGGGCCCTTCCCGGTCGATGGGCGGGTTCAATGGAGAATCGATTCACCAGGGTGGGGTAGCCATCGGCGTAGTAGGCACCGGGAATGGGCTGTCCCAATAGATCGCATTGCGCCAGATTGATGTTGACCCAGTTGGCCAGATTGCGGGTCCGTGCCTGACCGTACTCGAACTTCCAGGCGACCTTCTCCGGGGCCCCGCCCTCCATGGACACCACCGCCTTCCAAGTCTGGGCCAAGCGTTCCTCGGGGTCCCACAGGTTGAGCACCTGCCCTCCCTCCTCCCGGAGCAGGGTCCGCAGGTCCTCCGTCGCCAAGGGTTTGAGACGGTTGTCCTGGAGTCGGGCCGAGGGCGAGAAGACACCGTTGCGGAATCGCGGATCGGCGTTGGTGCCCACCACTTCCAGCAGACCCGCCACCTCCCCATTCCAGGTGCGCGACATCAGCCCCAACACCCCGAGGTTGGGGGCCGAGAACTGGCCCAGCCCACCCCTCAGGGTCCATCCGCCCGACCCCGGCAACCTCCAAAGGAAGGAGAACCTTGGATCCAGGCTCTGGGCGCCCGAGGGCGAATCCAATCCCCCCAGGGCTGGATTCGCGTGGGAGGCAGCACTCCACGTCTGCCGACTGAACCGCAGCCCTGCCTGGAGGTCCAGCCCCTTCAGAAAGGCATCCCGCCGACTGGCCTGCAGATACGCCGCATGGAGCCCTCCCTCCAATCGGTCCGTATCCCCCCCCATCCGATAGCCCTGCCAGTAGCGAAGGGTTCCGGGCACCGCCCCATCTCCCTGGACCCAGGCCACGGCGGTGCGATAGGTCTGGAAGAAGAATTCCCCAGCCTTGCCTGGCACATAGTCGTCATGTACCCGGGTGAACTTTAAATCCAATCCAGCTTTGTACTGCCAGGCCCCACGCCCCACAGACCACACATCGGTCAACTGGAGCATGCGCTCCCGGAAGTTCTGGGGAGTACTGCCGTTCGAACCCGTCTGGGTTTTTGCAATCTGCAGGCCCAAAGCATCCTGCGCGAGGGCTTCGGTTCGAAAGCCCGACCGAATCCACTGGATCCGGGCCTCATGGATCACCGAGTCCCCCACCAGGGATTTCCATTCCAGCAGTGTGAGTTGGTTGGAAGTGTGGGTGGTCGCGGCGCGGGACACCCCGGAGGTGCTGTCCCGGGTGGAGGGGTTCCAACCATAGGCCGAAAGGGAAATTCGAAGGGCCAACGTATGGGACTCCCCGACCCGCCCATCGAATTTGAGGTAGGTTGCGGTGCGCCGGAAGGCACTGCCCCAGGCCTGGGTCATGTCCTGGCTCCAGGTCCGGGGGCCCACCCCCACCCGCAGTCGGTCCCCCAGGGTCCTGTTCCAGTCCTCCAAGTCCTCGACGGAATAGCCCCAGGACGGCAGCACGAAGGGCACGGGGCGGATTTCGTCCCGAATCGTGCTCTGTTCGAAACCCACCAGGTAATGGAGTCGATCCTTCACCAGGGGGCCCGACTGGGAGAAGGCCGCCACCTGGGTGGAGCGCCTCGACTCCAGGTTCACGGCCCGGTTTTTATACCCGAGGGGGTCATACTCCACCGGAAGTCTTCGGGAGAGCCAGGCACTGGGTCGGACCTGGAACAGGGCCGTCCCCTGCACCTGGTTGGTTCCGGATCGAGAGAGGGCATTGACCAGGGTTCCCACCGCTTCTCCGAACTGCACATCGAAGGGCTGGTTCAGAACCTGGATTTCCTGGGCGGTCCCCAGGGTCGCCAGCAGGGAGATGCCCGTGGCTCCAAGGGGGATGCCGTTGTAGGAACTGGTGACGGTCATGCCATCCAGCAGGAACTGGTTCTGGGAGGACCTCGCCCCGTGCACGGAGATCTCCCCATTGGCGAGGGTGGCCGATCCGGGGATCAGGGCCAGGAGCCCGTTCAGATGGCGACTCTCCATGGGAAGGGTGTCCAAGGTCTCGGGAAAGAAACGGGTGGCGGGGCTGGTCTGGACCACATCGATCTCAGAGGAGGCGCCCACCACCTCCACCACCGCCGAAGCCACCGTCTCTTCCATGGCGATCCGGAAGTCCCGGGCCGCGCCCAGACGCACCGAGATGCCCCGGAGGCGCTTCCCCAGCATGCCCGGGGCCATGGCCAGGAGTTCATAAGTGCCCACGGGCACCAGACGAAAGGCAAAGGTCCCTTGGTCTGAAGCCCGCTGGGAGCGGGTCCACCCGGTCTCCGGATTCCGAAGGGTGACCGTCCCCAGGCCGACAGGCCCCCCTCCCCTGACCTTCACCAGGTTTCCCGAAAGGCTCCCCGAGGTGATGGACTGACCCAAAAGGGCGCTTCCACCCACCAGCACCCCTGCCATGGAAAAAACGCGAAGCATCCGCATGAAGACCTTGGTATCGAAAACCTAACCCGTGCCAAACAGGAACTGAACATAACACGACTGCGGCCTTGGCCCTGTGGCATGCTGCCTCCATGCGATGCCCCTGGCTCATCCCCATCTTGGCCCTCTCCATCCAGGCCCAGCCCCCCCGCACGGTGGCCTTCCTGGGGGATTCCCTTACTGCGGGTTACGGCCTGGAACCCTCCCAGTCCTTCCCCGCCCTCCTCGAGCTCCGTCTGAAGGACGCAGGAAGGCCCTGGAGGGTGGTGAATGCAGGCGTCAGTGGCGATACCACCGCCGGAGGACTTCGGCGCCTGGAATGGCTGCTGCGCCAGAAGGTGGACCTGCTGTTCCTCTGTCTGGGTGCCAATGATGGCCTTCGGGGCCTTCCCGTGGCCACCACGGAGGCCAACCTGCGGGCCATCATCACCCGGGCCCAGACCAAGGGTGCCCGGGTGGTATTGGCGGGAATCCGGTTGCCTGAGAACTACGGGACCGAGTACCGGAAGCAATTCGAGGCGCTGTACCCAAGGCTGGCCCGGGAGTACAAGGTGCCTTTTCTCCCTTTCCTCCTGGAAGGGGTGGCCATGCGGCCGGAACTGAACCAGGAGGATCAGATCCACCCCAACGCCGCGGGAACCCGTAGGGTCGCGGACACCGTGTGGAAGGTCCTGGAACCTTTGCTCAAGTAGTCACTTGGCGGGTGCAGCCTCCGTGCGAACCTTGTCGCGGCCCTTGCCCTGGTGCCGTTCGGTTTCGGCCCGGTCGCTGGCGGTGTTCATCACGACAATGGAAATCCGCCGGTTCTGGGGGTCCTTGGGATCGCGGTTTTCCAGGGGCACCGAGTCGGCGTACCCCGTGACCCGGCGCACCTGGTCGGGACGAAGTCCCGCGGAGACCAGCACCCGTCGGGCCGTATTGGCCCTTTCGGCGCTCAGTTCCCAGTTGGTGAAGGCCTGGGTGGGGTACTGCACCCCGTCCGTGTGGCCGCCCAGGACCACGTGGTTGGGAAGCTTGCCCAGCTCGGCCCCGATTTCCTTGAGGATCGCCATGGTGTAGGGCTTGATCTGGGAGGAACCCGAATCGAAGAGCACCTGGCTGGCTTTGTCCTGGATCTGGATCCGCAGGCCCTCCTCCGTAAAGTCCAGGGTGATCTGGTCCTTGAAGGCTTCCAGGAGCTTGTCGCTGGCGAAGGCCTTCTCGATGGCCTTGGCGGTCTCTTCCATGGCCTGGCGCTCCTTGGTCAGGATCTCCTCCACCGCGGCTTCCGGCCCCTTGTCCCCATCCGCCCCATCGGTCATGCCCCGGCCCCCCGGGAGAATGCCCTTGCCGTAGCTGTCCATGATGGCCTTGCCCTTCTCCGTGTTGAAGAAGGCCATACCCTCCCGCATGTAGCCTGCGATGGCTGCCTTCACGTTAGAGGAAGCCGTGCTGAGCAGCCACATCAGGAGGAAGAAGGCCATCATGGCCGTCACCAGATCCGCATAGGCCACCTTCCAGGCCCCGCCGTGGGCGGCGGCATGCCCCCCCTTCTTCTTGACGATGCGGATCTTGACCTCGGATTGCTGGTCGGCCATGGTGCCCTACCGCGGTTTGATCTGGCGGACGACTTCCTCAAGTTCCTGGCTGCCCGGGCGCTCCGTGCTGGGGATGTTGCGCCGCGCGAATTCCACCTCCGTCACCGGCGCGGCACCGTTGCCGAAGGCCACGAGTCCCGCCCGGAGCATGTTGAAGAAATGGCTCTCCAGGGCGGTGATCTGAT
>CAZPUI010000206.1:0-8441 GCA_964589695.1 uncultured Solibacteraceae bacterium
TCTGGAGCGCAAAGCCGAAGCCGAAGAGGGTGGAGAAGAGGGCGTAGAACTTCCCGGAGCCAAAGATATGCACCAGATGGAGGGTGAAGCCCTCCACCTGGCCCGCCAACGGCAAAGTGTAGGCCTGCATGGCGGGTAGGCAGAAGAAGGCCGTGTTCACCATGAGGATGCCCAGCAGCGCAAAGCCGCGAAGCACATCGGGAGCCTGCATGCGTTCGGAGGGGGTGTACGGAGTGGCCATGGGTCCTCTTGGGGATGCACCAGCATATGGAAAGTTCCATGACGATGGGGTTAATAGCGCGTGGCCTAGCCCCAGGCGTGATGAACCCCATGGCCCTGCGCGAGCTTTCCAACAGTGCATCCCGCCTGATCACGCTCCAACGCCATCCCCACTTCCGCTTCAACGCACACCAGGTCCTTTCCACCTTGCCTCACCGGGGCCCCAGGATGACGGATGGCCCTCGGGTACGGGAGCAGCCGCGCACCTTCCCGCCACCCTTCGAGGGTATGGCGCGGCCCCCGCTCCGTGGAGGCCCATCGGGTTCCGGTTCGCTTCCTGCGCACCCACCATGCCTGGATCGTGAATCCGGACCAGGCGCGGGAGGCCCAGCCCTGGTCCAAGGGGTCCTGGTTCCTGATGACGAAGCGCGGCCTCAGGATCCCTGTGGGGCCTCAGCCTCGGGACGCGCTGGGGAAGACCCTGGGGTGAGAGCCTATCCGCATATCGTGCGGGTAAAGGCCACCACCCGGTCCCGCCCCTGCCCCTTGGCCTGGTAGAGGGCCTGGTCTGCCTCCTCCACCAGGATGTTCATGGCTTCCCCGAATCCGGGCACCCGGGCGGTGGCTCCGAGGCTCACGGTCACCGTGGCCCGGCCCGAGGCGGGGGCATGGGGAAGGGCCAGGGACTTCACCACGCAGCGCAGCGCCTCCGCGACCATAAGGGTTCCTTCCATGGTGGCATCGGGCAGCACACAGACGAATTCCTCGCCCCCGTAGCGCGCGACGAGGTCGGTGGAACGGCGAAGCCCCCCCACCAAGGCCTGGCCCACGGCCCTCAAGCACACGTCCCCCGCCTGGTGTCCAAAGGTGTCGTTGTAGAGCTTGAAGTGGTCGATGTCCAAAAGGATCAGCCCGACCTGGGTCCGGCCGCGACTGGACAGGAGGATTTGGTGGCGAAGAAACTCGTCGAAGCGACGTCGGTTGGGGATACCCGTGAGGCCATCCAGCAGGGAGAGCCGCTCCAGTTGGTCCTGGTAGCTCTTGATCTTCAGGTGGGTTTGGATGCGGGCGCGGAGGATGGGAATGCTGAAGGGACGGGTCACATAGTCCGCCGCCCCCAGTTGGAGCCCCAGCAACTCGTCCGCCTCATCATCCCGGCCCGTGACAAAAATGATGGGGATGCCCGCCGTGTCCGGCTCGGCCTTCAGGATCCGACAGACCTCGGCACCCGACATTCCTGGCATGTTCACATCCAGAAGGATGAGGTCGGGCCTCTCCTCGGACACGGCCGCCAGGGCATCCTCCCCATCGATGGCCACCCGCACCTGGTAGTCGTCCTTCAGCGCCTCCACCAGGAGGCTGATGTTGGTGGGGGTGTCGTCCACGATGAGGAGACTGGGGGCCTGCGGGACGTCCATGTGCCTTCCGGGAAGTCATGGAAGTATCGGAAGGCCCGGCGGATTCTTGAATCAGCTGCGGAGCACCTGCGTCATGAGGCGCAACAGACGCCACTGCTCCACCAGCCCTGGTCGCCCCGTTCCCTTGTCCTCCAGCTCCACGTGGCGGATGAGGTCCGTCACCAGCGCATTCGTGGGGGTGGCGTGGGAGGCCCAGGCCGCCAGGGCCAGGGTCTCCGTGGGGGGTATGACATTGTCGACACTGCCATGCAGAAGGAAAAGGGGGCAGTCCGGCACGGGTCCCCGGAGGGGTGACAGCGTCGAATCCCCCCTGAGCGTCAGGGCCAGGGGACGCAGCCGGGCCGCCATGCCCTGGGCATCCCACTTCACACAGAGTTCGCCCAGCGCTTTGGCCTCGGGGGGCAGGGCCTCCACCGCCTTCCGGAAGGCCTCGGGCTGCTCCCGGAGGAAGAGGAAGAGGGCCGCCCGGAGGGGCTCCACCTGGTCCGGCGGAACGAGGTGGGCTGCCAGCATGCGGGCCACCACGGCCTGGCCGTAGAGATGGGGCGCCAGGGTGCCTCCCCCGGGCAGGTCCCCGGAAGCGAGGTATTGCAGCACCCGACCCAGGTCCCCATGCCCCCCGAAGGCGAAGATGCCCCCCAGGCGTCCCTTCAGACTGGGACGCGTGGCGGCACAAAAGGCCAAGCCCCCGGAGAAGCTGATGCCATGGAGTACCGGGCGAGCCCCGCGGGACGCCACCTCAGGCTCCGCCAGCAGGGCCAGGGTGGCAGCCTCCAGGTCGTCCACCACGCGCGGCACTATTTCGTATTGCTTTAGATCCTCCAGGTCCGGCACCGCCACCAGGTACCCACGACGGGCCAGCTCCCGGGCATAGCGCGTCAGTCGGGCCTCACGAAACCCGTCTCCATGGACCCCATGGGCCAGGAGCACCACCCTGGACCACCTCCCGGCGGGGCGATAAAGCGCCATGGAAAACCCCCGGGGCCCTACCTTGCGCAGATCCACCCCAAAGGGTTCCGGCCCCCCGGCCACCTCCGCGCCTTTCAACCCGAGGGTGAACCCCAGTCCAGGTCCCACCAAACCCCAACCCAGGGCCACCGTCCCAAGGAGGAGGCACGCCACCAGGATCAAGGCCTTTCGCCAGAGTTTCATTCCCACCCTCCACGCATCCAGGCTACCGGGAGGTGGTCGTGGGGGAATCCGGCAGTTCCAAGCGGAAGGTGCTGCCCTTGCCTTGCACGCTCTCGGCGCTCAGGGTGCCGCCCATGAGCCGTGCAAGTTCGTGGCACAGGGAGAGTCCCAGCCCAGTGCCGCCATAGCGCTGGAAGGTGGCCGCCCCTTCCGCCTGCTCGTAGGGGCGGAAGATGCGCTGGAGGAATGCGGGATCCATGCCGATGCCGGTGTCCCGCACCTCGAACACCACTCCCCCGGACTTCCGCCAGGCCGCCACCTCGATGGTGCCCCCCTCGGTGAACTTCGCGGCATTGCCCACCAGGTTGAGGAGGATCTGGCGCAAGCGGGTGGCATCGGTGCAAAGACGGCCCAAGTCCTCCCCGAAGGTCGTGGTCAGCCGGTTGCGGCGCTGGCGGACCTGGACCGCGAAGGTGTCCTTAACCTCCTGGAGCAGCGGTTCCAGATCCGTGTCCACCAGCTCCAATTCCATCCTGCCAGCCTCGATCTTGCTCAAGTCCAGGACCCCATTGAGCATGGCCAGCAGGTGTCGTCCGGCGGTCTGGACCCGCTCCGCATCCTCCAGGAGGGTGGGGTCCTCCAGCTCTTGGGCCCGATCCCGGATCACCTCGCCGTAAAGCAGGATCGAACTGAGGGGGGTGCGAAGTTCATGGCTCATGCCCGCCAGGAAGTCGCTCTTGGCCTGGGAAGCCTGGGCCAGGTCGGCCAAGGCCTGGAGCAGGTCCTGGGTCTTGGCATCCACCAAGGCCGTGAGCCGCGCGTTGCGTCGCCGCAGGACCCGGGTCCGCTGGTGCACCAGGCCTACCACGAGCCCCACCAGGAGCACACCCATCCCCACCCTGACCCACCCGCGCTGCCACCAGGCGGGTTGGATGTCCAAGGGCAGGCGTCGGACCTCACTGGGGGTGCCATCCTCCTGGAGGGCCCGCAGGTAGAGGTTGGTGCGCCCGGGGGCCAGGCCCGAAAGGGCAAATCGTGGTCCCGGCAGGTCCCCCCAGGTGGCATCTCGCCCTTCCAGCAGGGCCTGGTACCGCAGGCGACCCGCGAGGGTGTGGCCGGGACACCGGAACAGGACTTCCATGCCCCGGCTCAGGGGCGGGATGGTGAGGGTGGCCAGGGGGGTCAGTTCCTTCCCCTCCTGCCACACGGACAGGATGATGGGCGCCAGGAGCGGAGGCCGCTCCGCCAGGGGGTTCTCGAGCCTGGCGAGTCCGGTGCTGGTGGCCACCCAAAGGTGGCCCTCCGGATCCCAATGGAGACCTTCCCCATTGCAGTCATCCCCGGGCAGCCCATCGGCGAGGGTGAAGTGCCGGAATTGGGTCGACCCCACCGAGGCCCGGAAGAGCCCCTGGTTGGTGCCGAGCCAGAGGGTCTCCCCCTGGGCCAGGGCACTGAAGAGGGCCATGCCTCCGGTATCGGGAATCCCATCCCAGGACCCCACGGCCCTGGGGTTCTCGGGTCCCATGTCGAAGCGGCGAAACCGCACTTGCCCCCCGTAGGAGACCCAGAGTTCCTTTCCCACCTGCAGGAGCAGGGTGGGACTCTCGTCGAAAGTCCCCTGCACCCGATGCCATGCGCCGTTCCACCGACCGTGGAGGCTGCGTCGCGACCCTGACCAGAGGCGTCCCTGACGATCCTGCAGGAACACCCGCTGTCCGCGGTCCGCGGGCCCCACCCTGGGGACCTCCTCCAGCTTCCAGACCCATCCCCCTGCCCCGGGGCGCAGGGTCCAGAGTCCCTGATCCCGGGTGGCCACCCAGACCGCCCCCTCCAGGAAGCCGAATCCCCCCTGGAAGGAAACCCCCGGCCCCTCGGGACACAGGAGGGTCTCGCACCGAAGGGTGACGGGATCGATGCGAAGAACGGCCCCCCGCAGGGTGCCTCCACCCCCCCAGATGCTTCCGTCCGGCGCCACCGCCAGCCGGGTGACGTAGCGGTCGGGCACCACGTTCCGCCAACCCGAGGCCTCGGCCCGGAGGATCCCCCCTTGGGTGGCGGCCCACAGATGGCCCTTCAAATCCCGGCGCAGGGCCCAGACCGAGCCCATCAGGCCCTCCTCCCGGCCGTACTGGGACACCCTGGGCAGCCCTGGGGTGAGGTACAGGCCCGAAGCGCCCAGGACGTGGTTCTGCTCCCGGTCGATGAACACCGACCTCAGGCCGGTGTAGGGGACTCCGGGGTTGGGAGGAAGGATCCGGGGCGCCTCCCGACCCCAAAGCCCCACGGGCCCTCCTTCCGTGGCCAGCCAGACCCGACCGTCCTGGCAGCGGCGCATGCCGCTGAGTCGGATCCTGCCCAGGGGCAGGGTCTGAAGGCGCCAGGGGGCCTCCAGGCTGGGCTTCCACCAGAGGTCGAAGGCGTTGTGGGCCCACCAGGAACCGTCGGCCGCGCAGGCCAACGCCACCACATCCATGCGCGGACGCGGCAGCGGTTGAGAGGACCACCCCCCTGCCGCGGACTGCACCCAGAGGGCCTCCCGGGTGGCCAGCGCCACCGGATCCCCTGGATGCGCATGCAGACTCCGGACCCGGCGCTCCGGTGGCCAGTCGGGCAGGGTGCCGAAGGTACGGGCATCCTCGGACACCAGGGGCTGGCCATTGCAGATGACCCAGATCCGGCCCTTGGCATCCTGGCGCAGGTGCCCGAATTCACCCTTGGGCAGCTCGGTCGCCTCGTGGACCTGGCCCTGTTCCACATAGGCCATGCCCTGGGGTGTGGCCATCCACACCCGCCCCCCGCGACCCAGGGCCAGTTCGCTCACCCCGCGGGCAAAGACCTTCCCGGTCATGGACCGAAAGCTCTCCCCATCGCCCACGAAGAGCCCGGCATCCGTGGCCACCCAGTAGCGACCCTCCAGATCCTGGTCCACCTGGTTGACCCAGGTGGCCCGCAGGCCTTCCCGGGGTCCCACATGCCGGAAGGGCGGACGCCCAGGCCCCTGGGCCCAAAGGAGGGCCCCAAGCAGGGAAAGGCAATGGAGGGCGCGCATGGGGTCGAAACCAGCTTATCCATCGGAAGACCGGGGCCCGAAGGTGAACCTCGGGCGGTCCCCATTCCGAACGTGCCACCGACCTGTAACTTTTCCAAACCCGGCTTGCGCAATACTACGCACTTAGTACTATTCCATTAGGACACCCCGGAGGCCCCATGCCGTTGCCCAATCCCACCGATGGCGAACTGGCGATCCTGCGTGTGCTGTGGGACCGCGGCCCCAGCACCGTCAAGGACATCCATGCCGCCCTCAGCGAGACCAAGGACACGGCGTACACCACGGTCCTTCGGATGTGCCAGATCCTGCACGAGAAGGGGCTCGTCAGCCGCGATGATTCGGAGCGCCAGCACGTGTTCGCGCCCTGCATCACCGAGGCCGAGGCCCAGCACGGCATCCTGGGGGACCTGCTCGAGAAGGCCTTCCGGGGTTCCGCCGCGTCCCTGGTGGTGCGGGCCCTTTCCGCCACCACCCCCCGGGAGGCAGAACTGGACCAGATCCAGGCGGTCCTGGACCAGCTTCGAAGGGGGAGGTCATGAGCTTGTCCACAGGATCCGTTCTGTTGGCCCACGTGGGCCTGGTCCTGCTCCATGCCCTTTGGCAAGTGGCCCTCCTGGCCCTGGTGGCCGCCCTCGCCCTCAGGCTGCTCAGGAAGCGCAGTCCCCAGGTCCGCTATGCCTGGGCCTGCGGTTTCCTGGGTCTGATGGTGCTGGTGCCCGCCCTCACCTGGGTCGGGGTGCGGGCCTCGATCACCACGGGTTCCCTGAACGCCCCCTTCCAGCCCAAGGGGGTGCAGGCCCTTGCTCCAGTCCTGGGGACCTGGTCCTTGTCCCCGGACCTCCTGCCCATTCTGGGGGTGGCCTGGTGCCTGGGCACGGCCATCATGCTGGCCAGGCTGGGCGGTGGCCTGCTCGTGCTGGAGCGGGTCTATGTCCACCGCGCACGACCCGCACCCCAGGAGTGGCAACAGAGGCTCCAGATCCTCGCCCAGCGGGCTGGCGTGCGGTCAAGGCTGCGACTCTTCCTGTCGGTCCGGGCGGAAACGCCCTTGGTGGTGGGCTGGCTGCGCCCCCTGATCCTGGTTCCGGCCTCGGCCCTCCTTCACCTCGGTCCCGAGGCGCTGGAGGCCGTACTGGCCCACGAACTGGCCCACATCCGACGGCATGATTACCTGGTCAACCTGCTCCAGTCCGTGGCGGAGGCCCTGCTTTTCTTCCATCCCGGGGCCTGGTGGCTCAACCGCCAGATCCGGGAATTGCGGGAGCACTGCTGTGACGATGAGGCCGTGGCCCTCACGGGAGGTCCCGAACCACTGGCGGAGGGACTCTCCCTCCTGGCACTCCTGCGACGCAGGCCCTTCCCCCAGCCCGCCCTCGGGGCCACCAAGGGCCCCATCCTGGCGCGCATCCATCGGTTGCTCCAGCCTGGGGTGGTGAGTGCCCCCTCCCGCTCCCTGGCCATGCTCGCCATGGCGGGCAGTGTGGTCACCGCCCAAGCGGTTTTTGGGCACCGGACCAGTGAGCCCACGACCCCTCCGGCCCTCACCGTGGCCCCCAAGCCACCCATGGGTGCTCCCCCTGCCGAGGAACCACCGAAAGCCCGGCTCCTGGCCTTCGACCAGATGAAGGTCCGCCACCAGCCCCTGCCGCCCAAGTATCCTGCGGCCGCACGGATCGCGAAGATTCAAGGTGTCGTGGTCCTCGAGGTGCTCGTGAACGAGGCGGGCATTCCCGAAAGGGTCACCCCCCTTGAAGGCCCACCGGAACTCCACGGCACCTCAGTCACCTATGCCCTCACCTGGCGCTTCCAGCCGACCCTGGTGGACGGCAGGGTCGTCAAGACCCGCTTCAAGCTCACCATGCCCTTCAAGCTTCAGTAATACCCTTCCATCCACCCCTAAAACCCTTCATCCAAAGGCATCCCATGTCCACCTTCCGCACCACCCTGCTCGCCACCACCCTCCTGTGCCTCGCCCCCGGCACCCCAGGCACCGCCGCCTCGCCCCGGGAAGTGGTGGATGTCACCTTCGCTGAAATCAAGATCCGATTCCAGCCCCCGCCGCCCAAGTACCCCGCCGCCGCCAGGGAAGCCAGGATCCAGGGCACCGTGGTGGTGGAACTGACCGTCGACGAGTCGGGCATCCCCGAACAGGTGAAGGCCCTGGAAGGGCCCGAAGAACTCACACCCACGGCCATCGAATACGCCAAGGAATGGCGCTTCGAGCCCTACGAGGTCAAAGGCAAGGCCGTGAAGGCCCGGTTCAAGCTCACCATGCCCTTCAAACTGCACTAGCCCGGTAGATCCACCGCTCGGCCTCGGGGTCCCAGGGTTCTGCATCGAGGCCGCCCCAGCTGGCGTCATGGCGGAATCCCGCCTCCTCCAGATACCCCAGGACCTCGCCGTCCGCGGGGATCCAGATGTCGTGCTGGAAGCGCACTCCCTCCAGGATGCGGTCCGTGAGGGTCCGTCGGCCATCGGGGCTCCAGCGCACCCGCTCCCGGTAGCCCTCCACCTCGTACCACGTGTTCTCGATGCCTGCGATGGCACGTTCGAGGAAACTGCGCCCGGCCAGGTCAAGCACCAGGACCCCACCCGGGCGCAGCACGCGCCGGAACTCCTGGAGC
>CAZPUI010000207.1:0-8432 GCA_964589695.1 uncultured Solibacteraceae bacterium
TTTCTGATAGCGTAAGCGCAGTTCTCTTTTGCACCTGCATCCCGAGGTCTCTATGCCGCGCCTCCTCCTCGTGGACGACAATCCCAGCATTCACAAGATCGCCGAGTCCCTTCTCAATGGAACGGATGTGAGCCTTGTCTGTGCGGAAAGCGGTCCTCGAGCCCTGGAACTCATCGCTCAATCCGATCCCTTCGATGTCGCTTTGATCGACATCTCCATGGTGGGCATGGACGGATGGGAGCTCCTGGACCACCTGCGGGCCACTGCCGCTGGCTGCACCCTGCCTGTCGCCATGATGGCTGGGGTCCTGGATGCCGTGCAGAACGACCGCGTGGAGTCCTCCAACATCCAAGGCTTCCTCAAAAAGCCCGTGGAACTTCGCGATCTCGCGGATCGCGTGCGGAAACTCATGGCGGTCAAGGTGGAACCCCCCGCCTCAGCCCCCGACCCCATGGAAGGTTCTCCCTTTGCGACGATCCCTTCCCTGAAGGTCAGCCAGCTCCCAGAGCTCCGTAGGACCCCCCCTCCGGTTCCAGCCACCCCGAGCACCCCTCCTGCGCCCCCTGCAGTCGAGATTCACGCGCTTCCCACCCCCACAACTCAGGCCGCCGATCCCGTGATGGAGGATGACCTTCTCCTCCTGACCGCTGAGGACCTGGCTCCAGAGACCCAGGAACCCCCTCCTTCCCTGGAATTGGGCGACCAGGATGAGGTGCCGGATATTCCCTTGGAGGATACCGAGGCAGAGGATCTCCAGGCCCCCGCCGAACTCCTGGACCTCGAGGTTGAAGCTCCTCCTGTCCCCACACCGGCCTTCCTGGATGCACTTGCGGAAACACCTACCCACGAGGAGTTCGAGTCCACAGAGCTGGAAATCGACCTGCCTGACCTTGGTCCAGCAGAGGATGACCTTCATCAGGAAGTTCTGACTGCGTCCAGCCCTGAATCCGCACCAGAACCTGAGGCCCTTTCCCTGCCCGAACAGGATGACTTCCTAGGGGAAGTCCCCAAGGACTGGGCGGATGAAAGCGAGACCCTGCTTTCGGCCATCGAAGCGGCGCTCCCTCCTGTTCCCTCTACGACCTCCGAGCCAGAACCAACCATCCTGGCCATTCCTCCCTCGGTCGCCCTTCCCCCCGACTCCCAGTCCCTCGAACGGGAGGTCGTTCAGGCCCTGCAGGCTGGAGAGGATGCGGCCGCGGAGGCGGCCCAACAAGAACAGTTGTCCGAGGCACCACCCCCACCCGAGGCGCAGCTTCCAGCGCCCTCCCCCGCGGTCGTTCCCGTGGCCATGGATGTGACGGCCCTGGTGGCCGCCATCGCTGCGGATCCCGTCCTGGCCCAGAACCTTGCCAAGGCCCTTCTCCCTTACCTGCCCGAAGCGGCACTCAGGGAGGTCGCCTGGGAAGTGCTGCCTGACCTTGCGGATCGCATCCGCTCCTACTGATTCGGGGAGTCCTGAGGCATGATCACCGGCTACAACACCGACGTTCGCCATGGTCACCGGGTCTACCATGTGCAGACCGAGGACAAGGGCATCACCAACCCAAGGATCGAGACCCTGATCTACGTCGGAGGGGAGATCCTCGACAACTACCGGGGCAACTACGAAGATCTCATCGCAGCTGGCCAGGCGACGGAAACAGCCATCCAGGCGCGCATGGACGAGCAGCACAAGTCCGTGATCAGGGACATCA
This sequence comes from uncultured Solibacteraceae bacterium, assembly GCA_964589695.1. GTDB lineage: Bacteria > Acidobacteriota > Holophagae > Holophagales > Holophagaceae > CAZPUI01. The sequence goes on from CAZPUI010000207.1 coordinate 1,698, forward strand.
AGAACGGCAAGTACGACACCACCCCCCCCGAGGGTGAGATCGCGGAACAGCAGATCTTCAACGACCGTCCCCTGGATCAGGCCATCCTTGAGTATCTCCAGCATGAAGGCGAAGTGGACACGGTGGAACTGGTCTTGGAAGAACCCCTGTGCCCGGTCTTCGGTGCCATCTTCCAGTTCCAGATCATGGCCCGTCGCTGCATCAGCCAAGCCCCCGTAGCCGGGGCCGACATCACCGTGCGCCTCGTCTCCAGCCTCAAAAAGGCAACGGTACTCCTCACGGGAAAAACCGATTGGCATGGTGTGTTCACGGGTGCCGTGGAGATGCCCCCCAGTCAACCGGGCCATTTGGCTGTGGTGATCGGCTGCGCGTCCGAAGCCGGTTCGGACGAGGTTAGGACCCTGGTGGTGGCCGCCTGAGGCAAGGCACCCCCTGGAATCCCTGGATTCAGGAAAGAGGAGCCGGAGTCCGATGGAAGGGCTTCCGGAGGTTCCCATGAAGGTATGGGTTGCCAGCTGGCCGCTGCTGGGTGTGGTTCTCTCCGCACAGGGAACGGGCATCACCACGGCGGACCTGGTGTGCCGAATGCAACTGGACGGCAATCCCGTGGCAGGCGCCCAATTGGCCTTGATCCATCAGGGTACCGGGCAGCGCTGGCAGTCCCGGAGCGATCGAGAGGGCAAGGTGGCCCTGCGTTTCCTCCCTCCGGGACCCTACAGGCTGGTGGCCCTGGGACCCGAGGGTTCCCACCTCGAACACTCACTGGTACTCCAGGTCGGTGTCCAGTACCGCTACCCACTGAACCTGGTCCGTCCCCTGGTCCAGGAAGTGGTGGCCTCGGTCGGCCCCGAGTCCATCCGAACCCAAGCCTCGGGGCAAATCACCAGTCAGGACCTGCACGCACTGCCCATCAATCGCAGGAACGTGCATGACCTATGCCTTTCCACCCCCTGGGCGGTGAGTGGGCAGGGACCCGTCACCGGGGGAGCACCAGACTCCCGCCTGAGCTTCCTGGGGGTGAGCCCCCGCCAGAATCTTTTTTTGGTGGACGGCCTGGATAACAACGACCTGGGCAACGGCACACCCCGGATTCCCTTCAGCCAGGAAGCCATCCAGGAATTCCAGGTCCTCGCGGGAGGCGGGGATGCAGAATATGGCCGCGCCAGTGGCGGAACGGTGAATGCCATCACCAAGCGGGGGAGCAACACACCTTCCGGCAGTCTCTTCTGGTTCGAGCGGCCCGGTGGTTGGGACGCCCAACCTCCCCTGGGGCGTTCCACCGTCGACCTGCGCCTGCATCAGTACGGTGCCACCGCTGGGGGGGCCTTCGACAAGGATCGCCTCTTCTATTTCCTGGCGGTTGAGCGCCTGGACCAGGTGGACCGCAACGTGGTTTCCATTGACCCCCGAACCGCCGCCTTGGCCCGGGAGGCAGGTTTTCCCTTGGAACTGGGAAGTCTCAGCACGGGCGAGCGGGGCCTGAGCCTTCTGGCACGCCTCGACTACCTGGCCAGCGCTTCCCACACCTGGGGGTGCACGGTGGTCCATGCTTCGGAGGAGAACGATAACCAGATCCCCTGGGGCGGCCTTGCGGCCAGAAGTATCGGGGGGAGGCGCAGCACCCGCAACCTCAGCCTGGGACTGACGCACCGGTGGATCCTGGATGATGGATGGGTCTCCGAGCAGCGCCTCCAGTACACCACCCGGGACAACCGCCTCGATCCCCTTGCGGCCCCGACCCAGGTGCAGGTGGATGTCCTGGGCGCCGCTTCCTTTGGTACCCAACGCCTGGCCCCCCAGGCCACCCTGGCCACCTACACCCAATGGACCTCCACCCTCACGGGGTTCCTGGAGCACCACGTCCTCAAGGCCGGAATTGGCCTCCTGGAGTCCTTGAATCGTGGCCGGGTGGAAGACAATTTCGGGGGCTATTACGCCTTTGCCGCCCTTCCCCACCTGGGCATCCCGGATGGTCTCTCCGCCTTCGCCGCACCCAATCCATTCGGAGGAAGGGGTCTGCCCTCCATCTTCGTCCAGGCCTTTGGCAACCCCAACACCCGGTTCTCGGCGGGTCACCTGAGTGCCTTCCTTCAGGATGAGTGGCAACCCACACCCTCCTTCCTCCTGCGGGTGGGTTTGCGGTATGACCGCGAGCGTCTCCCCGCCTTTCGCAACACCCTCGACTACCAGGCCCTGGGGCAGAATCCAGGCACCCTGGATCCCGTCTGGGGTCCCACCCGCCTCCCCGATGGCCCCTACCCCTACTCCAAGTTGTTCCAGTCGAGTCTTGATTGGAGCAGTCAGCGCCTCTCGCCTCGATTCGCCTTCAGTTGGCAGGTCAATCCGGTCTGGCGCTGTTTCGGCAGCGCCGGCGTGCACGCGGGTACGGTCAACCTGGGCCCCGTCTTCGGTACCCGGCTTTCCAACGGCACCGAGGTGGTCAGCCTCATGCGCACACTCCTCGATCCACCGGAGGTGAGCCCCCTCATTTCCTGGGCCGATGGGGATGGCCTGGCACGCCACCACCGCTATACCACGCCCCCTCTGGGCCACCGCATGCTTGTGCTGCCAGGCACCCTCCGGGCGCCCCACACGCGCCAGGTCCACCTTGGACTGAGCTGGAGTCCCTCCCCCAAACAGGTCTTCAACCTGGATGTCCTCAAGGCACGCGGAAAGGATTTCCTGAACCTCCGCAATGTGAATGCCTTCCTGCCCTTTGGCCAGGCCATGCGACGCCCGGATCTTCGCTATGGCAGCGTCTACCGGGTCGATGGCACCGGGGAATCCCGCTTTGAGGCCCTCATCCTGTCCACCCAGCTCACCCTGGGCTCCACCGTCCAGGTTCAGGGCAGCTACACCCGTTCCCGGGCTGAGGACAACTTCGCGGACTGGAGCGGGGCCCTTCCCCCCATGAACACCTTTGATCCGGATTCTGAGTGGGGTCCCAGTTTCCAGGATCAGCGGCACCGATTCCTGGTGAGCCTGGTCTGGACGAGCCTGGACAAAGCTTGGTCTGCGGCGATACTCGCCAGGGCGGGGTCGGGGCGACCCGTAAGCAGGCTTGCGGGCAGCGACCTGAACATGGATGGGGATCCCACCGCCGACCGCCCCCCAGGGGTGGGCCGCAATCGCGAGTCAACTCCCTGGACCCGAAATCTTGACTTGCGAGTCTCCCGCTCCTTCGTGCTGGGACGTCTCCACGCGGACGCGATCCTGGATGTCTTCAACCTCTTCAACCGGGCCAACGGTTTGGACATCCAGAACACCCTGACCTCCACCACCCCTCCCTTCGGCACGGTGGTGCGCTACGCCCCCATGCGCCAGATCCAGCTCGGAGCCCGGCTGCGATACTGACCACGTGGGGCAGGCGGCCAGGCACGCGTCCTGGTCTGCTGTAAAACGTCAGACGATTCCCAGTCAGGCGTAGAAACCGCGGTAGTGCAGGGCCTGGGAGACCCGCTCCAAGGCCAGGATATAGGCACCGATGCGCGGGTTGGTCTTGTACTTGTCCGTGGTGGCAAACACAGCCTGGAAGGCATGGGTCATGTACTCCACCAGGCGTTCGTTGACTTCCCGTTCACGCCAGTAGTACCCGTTGCGGTTCTGAACCCACTCGAAATAGCTCACGGTCACGCCTCCGGCGTTGGCCAGAATATCTGGCACCACCAGCACACCGTTGGAAAGCAGGATGGGATCGGCCTCGGGAGTTGAGGGTCCATTGGCCCCTTCCACCACCACCCGGGCCCTCACCTTGGCGGCGTTCTTTTCGGTGATCTGGTTGTTGGCCGCAGCGGGCACCAGAATGTCCACAGGCAGGGTCAGCAACTCCGCGGCATCCATGGCCTCGGCACCTTTGAATCCGGTCACGGTCTGATGCTCGTGGTGATACTTGAGAAGGGCGTGCACATCGATGCCCCGGTCGTTGCGGATGGCCCCCTGTCGATCCGAAACGGCCACAAGCCTTGCTCCAGCCTCATGGAGAAGCCGGGCGCTCTGGGAGCCCACATTCCCGAAGCCCTGGATGGCCATGGTGGCCCCAGCCAGAGGCTTCCCCAAGCGCTGCATGGCTTCCCGGGCGGTGATGAGCACACCTCGGCCGGTGGCCTCGTTCCTGCCCAGGCTGCCCCCCAGACCGATGGGCTTGCCCGTCACCACGGCGTTCTCCCGCTTCCGGGCATGCATGGCATAGGTGTCCAGGACCCAGGCCATGATCTGTCCGTTGGTGCCCATGTCGATTCCCGGAACATCGCGATCGGGTCCCAGAAGGTCCATGATCTCGGCGGTGTAGCGCCGGGTCAGCCGCTCCAGCTCACCCTGGCTCATCTTGGTGGGATCGCAGATCACGCCACCCTTGCCGCCACCAAAGGGAACGTCCACCACCGCGCACTTCCATGTGTTCCAGGCGGCCCCAGCCTTGATCTCGTCCAGGCTCACCTGCGGATCGAAGCGGAGTCCCCCCTTTGCCGGGCCGCGGGCCATGTTGTGCTGAATGCGGTACCCCGTGAAGACCTCCCAGTGGCCATCGTCCATGTGGACAGGCAGGGATACGATCAACTGACGGGTGGGGGCCACCAGGACCTTGAAGAGCCTGTCCTCCAGGCCGAACAGATCCGCGGCCACCCTGAGGCGGGCGGTCATGGCGTCAAAGGCGTTGTACTGGCTGTACATGGCGTCCTCGGAAGTTCAGATGGCCGATGGGGCTTCAGGGGAGCGAGTCTCGGCGGGCAGTTCCAGCTCCCGCCCCTTGCTCCACAGCCCTTCGAGATTGTAGTAGCTGCGGGTTTCCTCATCCATGACATGGACGATGAGGTCACCAAAGTCCAGGAGGATCCAGGCCCCATTCTGGTCACCCTCACAGGACAGGGCACGCTCGCCGGTCTTCCTCAAGGCATCCTCGATGGCGTCCGCAATGGCCCGGTTCTGACGGTCGCTACCTCCGCTCATGAAAGCAAAGGTGTCCGTGAAGGTGGCCACCTCCGCCACATCCAGCAGCTTGATGCGGAAAGCCTTCTTGGAACGGGCAGCCTCCACCACCGTGACGAGCCTTGCATCCAGTGTCATTCGTGCTCCTTCAACCGGTTCAACGGTACAGGTTTTCTCGATGAATGGCATCCCGAACTTGAATCGGGAGACCCGCGGGATCGTCGCCCAGACGGATCCGGTGCCGCAGGGAGGACGAAGCCAGGTCCAGCTGGGTTCCGGGAAGGACCACACACTCGCCAGGCGCACCGGTCCACACCGGGACGATCCGGGACCGGAGGCATTCCGGAAAGGCCAGCTCGTGTCCAGGCCGGGGGGCAATGGCCATGGAGGCCAATTCCAGGATTCGGTCCAGACGCCACCAGGAGGGAAGGCCTGGCACCTGGTCACTGCCCACCAGGAGGATCCAACCCGCCTCGGGGTGGTGCTGATGGAGGATCTCCAGGGTGTCCACGGTGTAGCTCACCCCACCCCGCAGCAGTTCCACAGGATCGGCCAGGAAGGGCAATCCGGTGGCTTCCAGGGCCGCCTTCAGCAGCCCAAGGCGCACCTGCCCCTCGGTCCCCTCCGTGGGTTTATGGGGCGACTGGGCCGTGGGGATGAAACGGACTTCGGCCAAGTCCAGGTGGCTGAGTGCAAGTTCGGCCAGGCGCAGGTGACCAGCATGGGGAGGGTTGAAGGCTCCCCCCAGGATGCCGATTCGCCGCACCTCCGTGCTCATCCCCGGGGCAGCTCCTTGAGAACGGCCCCCAGCCTGAAGACCAGCGCCCGAATGCCCTCCCCGGTGACCCCGGAAATGAGCAAGGGCTCCTGACCCCGGGCCCTGCAGAGGGCTTCGAAGCGATGCCGACGATCCTCGTCCTGGAGGGCATCCAGCTTGGTGGCCACCAGCCACCGGGGCTTGGAGGCCAGCACCTGGGAGAAGGCGGCCAGTTCACCTTCGATGATACGGATGGCCTCTTCAGGCTCCTGCGTGGGGTCGCTGAGGTCCACCAGGTGCAGGAGCATGCGGGTCCGCTCCACGTGCCGCAGGAACTGGATTCCCAGGCCTGCGCCCTGGGCCGCACCCTCGATGAGCCCGGGAATATCCGCGATGACAAAACTCTGCACCTCATCCACCGTCACCACCCCCAGCTGGGGTTCCAGGGTGGTGAAGGGGTAGTCGGCAATCTTGGGGCGGGCGGCGGAAACGCGACTCACCAGGGTGCTCTTGCCAGCGTTGGGAAAGCCCGCGAGCCCCACATCCGCGATGAGCTTCAACTCCAGATCGATGTCCCGTTCTTCCCCGGGTTCTCCGGGCTGAGCGTGTCGGGGGGTCCGGTTGGTGGAGCTCTTGAAGTGCCAGTTGCCCAGCCCGCCCCGCCCACCGCGTACCACACACACCTGCTCCCCGTCGGTGAGCAGCTCTGCCAGCAGCTCACCGCTGGAGGCATCCCGGATCACGGTACCCAGGGGAACCTCCAGGACCACATCCTTCCCCGCCGCCCCGTTCTTGAGGCCGCTTTCGCCCGCAAAACCCCGCTCCGCAACGAATTCCCGCTTCTGCCGGAAGGGATTCAGGGTGTTCAGCACATGGGTGGCCCGGATATGGATGGAGCCGCCTGGACCACCATCCCCACCATTCGGTCCTCCCCGCACCGTCATCTTGTCGCGCAGGAAGGTCGCGATTCCAGGCCCGCCGTGGCCAGCCTCCACCTTCAGGGAAATGTGATCTAGGAACATGGGACCTTCAGACAGAACGAGAGCGCGCAGGCA
>CAZPUI010000208.1:0-8430 GCA_964589695.1 uncultured Solibacteraceae bacterium
AGGAACGACGCATCATGGGTTGATACCCAGGATCGCAGGTTGTAAGGGCAGCCTCGCGTATCCGCGCAGCGGATACCGAGAAGAAGTCGCTCAAGAGGCTGGCCCAGGAACGACGCATTATGGGTTGATACCCATCAAAAAAAGCCCCGCTTCGCGGGGCTTTTTTGAATATGAAACGGGACAAAATTTCCCCAATCTGGTGTTCTTTCCACTTTCTCAAAACTTAGCCCCGCCCCGGCGGGGCTAAGTTTTGAGAAGCTACCAGCATGCCGAAACCGAAACCCCCCGCCCAACTTGAACTCGAGGCCGTGGAATTCCCGACGGTGGTTGAGCTCATGGCCCGGGGGGCCCGCACCGAGCTTGGCAGGGCTGCGCTCCTGCGCATCACGCCCTGGGACCAGCGCCAGGGGATGCGTCGGCTGCGTCAGAGGGAAGTCGCTCCCCTGTGGGAGCGCGAACCCCAGCGAATGCCGGTGGTGAATTTCGACGAGGCCTACCAGGAGCTGACCAATCCTGCGGGATGGCTGCTGCCCGAGCACTGGCGGGCCTTGAAGGCCGGGCTCCAGAGCCTTTGCACCCTTCTCAAATCCGTGGCGGAGCTGAGCTGGGACCCGGAGGCATCTGGAGAACCCGGCACCCACGTCGGCATCGACCTTCTGCAGGTGACGGCCGCGGTGCTGCCCGATCCCGCCCCCCTCGTGCATCTGCTCAGTAGGAGCTTCAACGAGGAGGGCGTGCTGGATCCCCTCCGAATCCCCGCCCTTGCGGACCTCCACCGCACCCGCCAGCGCGCCTTCACCGCCGTCCAGGGACGCCTGCAGAAGCTCCTGAGGGATGTCCCAGAGGCCTTCCAGGAATCCGTCCTGGTGGAACGCAACGGTCGGTACTGCCTACCCGTCCGGCAGGAGCGCCGAGGCTCCGTCCCAGGGCTGGTGCTGGACCGCTCCAGCTCCGGGGTCACGGTGTTCCTGGAACCCTTCGAGGCCGTGCCCCTCAACAACGATTTCGTGGAGGCGGACCGGGAGTATACGGAGGCGGTCCAGGCCTACCTTCGAAAACTTCTGGAGGACCTCCGGGCCCGCCGCTTCGACCTGGAGCGCTGGCACACCTTTCAGGGCGACGTGGACGAAGTCCTCGCCCTGCTGCGCTGGCAGGCCCTCTGCGATGGCCTACTCCCCGTGGTGGGCGGTCATCGGCTCCACCTGGTGGAAGCCCGTCACCCCCTCCTGCTGACGAATGTGCGCCTGGCCATGGACCTGGACCCCTTGGATCACGAGGTGGTCCCGCTCTTCATGGAACTCGACCGGGAGCGGCCCGGGCTCGTCATCTCGGGCTCCAACACCGGGGGCAAGACGGTGGTTCTTAAGACCGTCGGTCTGCTCTCGGCCCTGGCCAGCGCAGGCTGTGCCATCCCCGCCCGGGCCGGCACGGAACTCCCCACCCTCACCACCCTCCACGCAGACATCGGCGACCACCAGACCCTCATCGGAAGCCTGTCCACCTTCAGCCCCCACATCGTGCACCTGCGCACCATTCTGCAGAAGGCCAAGCACGGGGGCCTCGTGCTCATGGATGAGCTGGGCACCGGAACGGACCCCAAGGAGGGCGCTGCCTTGGGCACGGCCATCCTCCAGGCCCTGGCCCGACGGGGCTGCTGGGTCCTCTGCTCCACCCATCTGGGGGACATCAGCCAGTACGCCCTGAAAAATCCACGCTTCCAGAACGCCTCCGTGCAGTTCGACGAGGACCGGATGGTCCCCACCTACCGCCTCCTGGTGGGCCTTCCCGGCCAGAGTCGCGCCCTGACCATCGCCGCCAAGCTGGGACTGCCCACGCAGGTTCTGGAGCAGGCCCAGCGCAACCTGGGGCGCCAGGCCCAGGACTGGCGGGACTTCCTGCGCCAGCTGGAAGCCGACCGCACCCGCTTGCTGGAGCAGACCGAAACGCTCAAGGCCCAGGAAGCCGCACTGGAGAAGGACCGCCGCATCATGGCCCAGCGGGAGGAGCAGCTTCGCGCTCGCCAGGAGAAATTCCAGCGGGAGAGCGAAGAGAAGCTGCGCCGCGTGCTGGACTTTCTGGAAGGCGAAGGCAAGCGCCTCGTGAAGGAGTTGAAGGCCCAGCAGAAGACGGCCCAGGCCCGTCCCGACGAAGTCCAGGCCGACCGGGTTGGCACGGAGGCCACCTCCCGCATCAAGACCCTTGGCCAAATCGCCCGTGCGGAACTGACCCCCCTGGCACCACCCGCCCGCCCACGGGCCGCCCCCGACCTGATCCTGCGGGAAGGAGGCTATGCCCGGCACCGTGGACTTGGGGTGGAAGGCAAGGTCCTCGCCCTCAAGGGCGATCGGGCCACCCTCCAGACCCTCCAAGGCCGCAGGTTGGAAGCCCGCGTGGGGGAACTGGAACCCCTGGTCAGGGCCGAGGTGGAAGGTCCTTCGGCGCCCCGGGGTCGCGTGCGGGTCCATGCCGAGACCCACAGCCTCGACGACGAGCTGAACCTCATCGGCCGCGCCTCGGACGATGTGGAGGTGGAGGTCCACCGCTTCATCGAGGAGGCCCTGGCCCACGGCAACCGCTTCATCCGCATCGTCCACGGCCACGGGACAGGCCGCCTCAAGGCTGCCGTCCGGGAGGCCCTCCGGGGGCACCCCGGCATCTCCAAGGTGGAAGACGCTCCCCAGGCTCAGGGAGGGGCGGGGGCCACGGTCATCAGCCTGCGCTGAACCCACCCAGGTGTGACCAAGATCCCATTGAAATACTAAACTATATGGTTATATTGCAAGCTTGTGATCATGCTGCCCTGCCGCAGGATGAGCGCCATCCCAGGATTTCCAAGCCGGAAGCCGCGGTCCATGCCCTGAGGTACCTCCATGAGCTTCAGTCGTCGCCATTTCATCCGCCTCGCGGCCGCCGCGTCCAGCTCCGCCCTCCTGGCCTCACCCCGGGCCGGGATGAGTTTCCGGGCCCTGCGACCGGACCCGGCCCCCCGCCCGGAGCAAGCTCTGCGGGCGGGGTCAGGCGGGGGGCTGCGGCTGAGTCACCACCTTCAGGCCTTGGGCTTCCGAATCCCACCCTGCATCTGCACGAGCGCCACGGAGGCCAAAATAATGAGAAGGCCCGCCACAGTTCGCCACCCAAAGGGTTCGCCCAGGAAGGCCACCCCCAGAAGCACCGCCACCAAGGGATTCAGGTAGGTGTAGGTGCTCATGCGGGTGGGGCTCCAGACCCGGCTCAGGTAGCCGAAGGCGGAATAGGCCACCAGGCTGCCGAAGAGCATGAGGTAGCCCACGGCGAGCCCGGAAGTCCAGGTGAGGGGGGCATGGAGGAAGCCACCGGTGAAGGGGGTCAGCACCAAGGCGAAGCTGCCCCCCGCGAGCATCTGCACCCCCACCTGGCCCATGAGGCCCTGGCCCACCACATGGCGCCGACCATGGAGGGTCCCGTAGGCCCAGAGGAAGGTGGCCAGCACGATGGCCCCACCACCATAGAGATCCAGCTTGGCCCCGGGGGCGGGCCTGGACAGCACGAACACCCCCACCAGGCCCAGCAGGAGCCCGATCCAGCGCCGCGCTTCCAGAGCCTCCTTGCCCAGCAGTCCATAGAACAGCGGGGTCATGGAGCAGAGGATGGCGGTGATCCCACTGGGAACCCGCCCCTCCGCCCAGGTCACCAGGGCATTCGAGATGCCCAGGAGCAGGGTTCCCTGAAGGACGAGATGGGGAAGGTTGCGTCGGGGCTGGGGGGGTTCCTTCAAGGCACGGCTCAGTCCCAGGGCCACCAGACCCGCCAGGAGGTAGCGCGAGGCGACCATGCCGAAGGGTGTAAAGGATTGAATGCCGACGGCGATCCCGAAATAGGTCGAGCCCCACACCACGGCGCAAATGGCGTAGGCGAGCCAGGCAAGCATCCGCGCGCCGGGTCCTATTTCTTGGGAATCAGGACCCTCTTGGGGGCGGCCATGTCCGTGGGGAAGGGGCTGGGACCGGGCTTCACGAAGTGGGTCTGGAGCACGATGGTGGTGCGGGTGGACACCTGCATGCCCAGGGTGCGAATGCGCTTCAGGCGCTCATGGATGCCCATGGGCGTGTCCGACACCAGCTTGAGGAAGAGGCAATCCTCCCCCGCCATGGTGTAGCACTCCAGGATGTCAGGCTCGTTGCGCAGGGCATCGAGGTACTGCGCTTCCAGCGCCTCGTCATCCCCTGAACGATGACGCACCGCCACGAAGGCCACGTTGGGCTTGTTCACCGAGGCCGGCGCCACCCTGGCGCTGTATCCCTCCACGATGCCATCCGCTTCCAGCCTTTTGATGCGCTCGATCACCGTCGGTCGGCTCACACCTAAGCGCTCAGCCAGTTCCGCGTGGCTCACCCGACCCTCGGACTGGAGCACGGACACAATGCGCCGATTGAGTTCGTCGGACATGAGCGTCTTGGTCATGGGGAACCTCGTGCAGTTCGTTCCCCAAGCATCGCATACATAAGTTTGAATCACGAGCAACCTTTTTACATTTCGCAAACGAGATTTCCCCTCCCGTCTCCGTTTGTAAGCCGATCTCTCCGTATTCCACCTAACACGATCCTGACACCCAGCCGTATCCTTCGCGTTTCCCGGAGGCATTCCATGGCCCGAAACCATTTCGTACCGCTGTTGTTGGCCCTGGCGATCGCCACGCCTACCAAGGCCGACGGCCCCAGGAACTGGGATTTCACCTACAGCCTGACCAACCACCACCACGAATTCGAGATTGCCTACCTGCCCTTCTTCGTGGAGGCCCGACCCCAGCGCCTCTTCGCCAACCTTCGGGCGAGCCTGGGTGTGGTGCAGCGCCACGATCAGGGAAGCCCTGGTGTGCGCCTCCACGTGGATGGCTGCGCCGGTGGCCGCACCTGGTACGCCACCGGGGGCCTCTTCCTGGCGAGTGGCGCGCGCATCGGCACCGGTCTTGGCCTCCGACTGGGAGGCGGCCTGTGCTTCAGCGATCAACTTAAAATGGGGATCGTCACCGATGTGGTGGCCGGTTCTGAAGGCTCCAATGGCTCCATCGGGCTGCAGTTAGGCTTTTCGTTCTAGCCCCGCCTTGTTCTTCTCCGAAAGCTCCTCCTGCTCATCCTGGGGGAGCCGCCACCACCACCGCTGGGTGACGCGGTCAAAAATATCGAAACAGCAGAGCCAGTTCAGTAGCCCGGCCACCATCAAGTAGGTGGCTCCGTACTCCTGGGTGAGGTTGCGCACAGGCTCGGTGCCCACGCCACCAAAGGCGTAGGCGAAGGGGGCGTAGAGGGGACCCACACCGAGGGTGGCCAGGGCCCCCAGGGTGGGCATCCACTGGACGGGATTGAGCTCCATCACGAAGACACCACCCTTCACGCCGTTCACGGCACCCGCGGTGAGCTGAAGCCAGGAGAGCAGTAAAAAGATGATCCAGACACCCCCCAGCACTTGGGCGCGCCGCTTCTGGCCAATCAACCAGTAGCCCCACCCCGGCACCAGCCAGTTCAGAAGCAGGGGCTTCCAGCAGGCCTGGAAAGCCTTCATGCCCCGGAGGGGGGCGGGCAGGTGATAGGTCACGGCTTCTTCGCTCATACCAGAAAGCTTAGCCCATCAGGGCCACGGCCTGCTGCAGTTCCTCGGGACGATAGCCCGTGAATCCGAAGCGGGTGGCGGCCTTGGGCGTTCCTTCAAGATCAAAGTAGGCCCCTGCCCTCAACTTGAGGCCGGACAGGCCCAGCCGACGAATCCACATGTCGAAGCGAAGGGGGTCCTCCATCTTGCCCAGGCCTTTCAGCCAAATGGCCATGCCCCCCTGTCCAGGATCGAACCTGACGCGATCCGAAAGGCCGTGGCGGAGGGCATCCTCCAGGGCGTCCCTGCGCTCGTCCGCGGCCCGGCGCATGCGGCGGACATGCCTTTCCAGTTCTCCATCCAGGATCAGCTCCGAGATGGCCCACTCCAGCACCGCTTCCCCCTGCCAATCCATGCGCTGGCGCACCTTGGCCAGCCCATCCGCCAAGGTTCCGGGCACGACCATATAGCCCAGCCTGAGTCCGGGTCCGAAGGTGCGGGCCAGACTGCCCACGTACAGGACCTGACCCGTGGCGTCCTGAGCGGCCAAAGGCACCACCCCGGGGAGGTTGAGGTAGTCGTGCTCGGGGTCCAGTTCCAGGATGGCGAATCTGTGTTGGCGAGCGAGGTCCATGATGCGGCGTCGGCGATCCGGCGAGAGGCATACGCCCGTGGGGTAGTGGCACTGAGGTGTCAGCACCAGAAGGCGCAGGACATGGTCCGTCAGAAGCTTCTCCAAGGCCTCGGGGACGAGGCCCTCCCCATCCACCTCGACACCGTGCACGTGGGCGGCGCTGGCCTGCCGCAGGGTCTCCCACACCACGGGGTGCCCAGGATTCTCCACGGCCACCCTTCCAGGCTCGGGTCCCACCAAGGCCTGGGCCACCATGCTCACGGCCATGGACGTGCTGCGGATCACCAGGATCCTTTCGGGGTCCGGGGCCAGGGCCCGCTGCTCCGCCAAGAGTTGCGCCAAGGCCTCCCGGAGGCGCCGGTGCCCCTTGAACTCACCCGTGCCCAAAAGCTGTGGGCCCTTGAGCCGCAGGGCCCGCTGATAGGCCCGCGCCAGGGCTTCGGTGGGGGCGAGGCGGGCATCCGCCACCCCATCGGAGAAATCCATGCGCAAACCTTGGGCATCGGTGAGGGGTTTGAGCCGGGAGGGCAGGTCGAAGCCAAGCCCCCCCGTCGTCTGAACCTCCAGCCCCTGTTCGGGCCTAGAGCCCTCCCGCGGGAGGGGGTCCACCACGAAAAAGCCCGCCCTGGGCCGGGCCTCCACCCACCCCTGGGACTCGAGCTCCCGCAGGGCCGTAAGGACCGTGTTCCGGTGGACGCCAAGCCGTTCCGAAAGCTCCCGCACCCCAGGCAAGGCGATTCCAGGATGCACCCGTCCCTCGCGGATGGCCTGGATCACCGCGCCAGCGACCCTCAAGTAGAGGGGACCTGGGGGCAGCGCTTCAAGGGTGAGGTGAAGTCCACGGGCTCGCATCGTCCTATGAGCCTACGTCCTTTTGTCTTTAGGTGGAGGCTGTCACCCCTGCAAGATCTCGAACTGTACCTGGCACAACTTTGGACTAAGCCCATCTTCAGGTAAGTGGCGTATGCCTCTCTTTGACACACTCCAGGCGCCTGATCGGCAGAAAAGGAGATCACCCATGCGGCCTTCCATCCTCTCCCTCACCTTGGCCCTCTGTGTGGGTCAGCTTCCCGCCCTCGCCCAATCCAGCTGGAACGAACCCCGCTACCACTTTGGTTTCGGATTCCATTTCAGCCAGCCCCTGGGCGACCTCAAGACCGACCTCGAGGATCGCGCCGGCTTCGGCTTCTCCTTGAACATGCCCATGGACTACGGCCGCGGCCATGTCCTGCGCCCCCGCTGGGATATCACCGTCCACAGCTTTCCCCGGTACCGGACGCTGGACAACCATCGCGACTCCAACCTGACGGCCATGACCTTGGGCATGGATTACATGCTCTACCTCAGTGGCAGGTCCAGCATCGGCCCCTATCTTCTGGGCGGTGTGGGCGTGGATTTCTGGTCCCTGGACCTGCGCGATGACGATTACTATTACGACCACTATTACGATCATGACCGCAGGTCGGAAAACAGTACCAGTTTCTGCAGCACCCTCGGCATGGGCTTCCAGTTCAGCCGCAGAATGGCCCTGGAATTCAAGGTCAAACATTCCGAATACAAATTCACCACACTCACCACCACTACCACCAACAACGCCAACGCCACCCGGACGGCCAACACCTACCAGATGGGCATGCAATTCCGTTGGTAGTTCAGAATCGGATCCAACTACTCGGCCGTGCTGTACGCAAGAAGGGGGCCCTTGTTGGGCCCCCTTGCATGATTAAGAACCGCAGTGCCATTACCCTTCAAGAACTCGGGCCGCCCAAGGCGGCCCGAGTTCTTGAACCTAGTCCGTGGCGAACGGAAGCAGGGCGATGTTGCGGGCCCGCTTGATGGCTTCGACGAGCATGCGCTGATGAAGGGCGCACACACCGCTCGTCCGCCGGGGCAGCACCTTGCCGCGCTCGGGGGTGAAGGCGCCGAGGGTCTTCACATCCTTGTAGTCGACCCAGGTGGACTTCTCCACGCAGAACTTGCAGAACTTGGCGCGACGTCCACCAAAATTCTTCTTCTTGCCCTTGCCTTTGCCTTTGCCCTTCGGATCTGGCCTTCTCATCCCATCACCTCCTCAAGGGTGCGCTCCTTGATGCCAGCCTTGGCCTTGCGGGCGCCTTCGCGCTCGTAACGGGCCTTCTGGCGGTCCGCAGCCTTGGCCATCTCGTCCATGCGGACCGAGAGGAACTTGATGACGGAGTCGTGGTTACGGAAACGGCGCTCAAGCTCGGCCA
>CAZPUI010000209.1:0-8429 GCA_964589695.1 uncultured Solibacteraceae bacterium
ATGGCTCCAGCTTTTCAGGAATGGGAAAGATCTCAACTTCAGAATTTGCTTGACCGATAAGCCTTTTGGCGAGGTGTCCCATGCGCCCCTGGCTGATCGGGTTCGTCATGCTTTTCCTGCTTTCAGCGCCCCTGCGCGGGGGCGACATGCCCATCGTCATGGCGGCCAAGCTCCTGGTCATGATCTCCAAAGGAGCCGGCGAAAACGGGAGAATCGCCACGAAGCATCCCGAAATGTCGGCGGAAATCGTGAAGCAAGGAGGCACCGTGGACCTCGCCGGTAGGGTGGCCTGGGCCACGGATCCTGGTGAAGTGAGGCTCTTCAACATGCAGAGGAAGTGCACGGTGGTCAACAATCCGACTTACCTCGGCCAAGGCGCCTCCATTGCGCTCTATGAAGATGGGGGCAAGGCCAAATTGGCCATCAATCAGAGGGGCATTCTGGCCAGTGGGGTGCAGCTTTCGGATCAGATCATCAAGGCCGCCTTGGCCCAATGACCGCGGGCTCCAGCCAAACCACGCGGCTGGACTCGGACTATTTTCCCTTGCGCTTCCCGCCCCCTCGGACACTGCCCTTGGGCTTGCGGGTGCGCCCCTCGGCGCTACGGGCGGGCTTGGGAGGGCGTCCGCTCCGGGACCCGCCTCTGGCGCCTTTTGGCTCCTGGACGAAGTCCCCTTCCCGGAGGGTGGCGGGTGCCGCCAAGGTGGGCACAAAGGTGAGGCGCTTGCCTCGGCTGTCCAGCCCTTCGGCCTCCAGGATCCAGGCGGAGACCCGACGCAGGTTCAGGTCCACCGAGGTGATCTCCACCTTCACCTGGTCCCCGATGCCCAGCACCACCTGGCCCCCCTGACCCGTGGCCCGGGTCCGATGCTCATCCACGCTGAACTGGCCTCCCAGGGCACCCAGGGGCACCCCCACCTCCACGAAGGGCGCATCCAAACGGATGAAGGCCGCCTTGGCGGAAAAGCCCTGGATCCGGCCCTGGAAGGTCTGGCCCACTTTGGACTCCATGAGGAGGCAGGTCTTCCACTTGTCGTTCTCCCGTTCCGCCTCCGTGGCCCGCTGCTCGGCATCCGAGGCCTGTTTGGCCAGGATTTCCAGGTGCGACTTGAGGCCTTCGTGGAAGGTCTCCCCGCGGAGGACCTGGCGCAGCAGGCGGTGGACGATGAGGTCGGGATAGCGGCGGATGGGGCTGGTGAAATGGAGGTAGTCGTCCAGGGAGAGCCCTGAGTGCCCGATGTTCTGGGCACTGTAGGCGGCCTTCTTGAGGCTCCGCAGCAGGAGGGTGTTCAGCATGGCTTCCAGGGGGCCGCCCCGGATCTTGTCCAGAAGGGCGTTGAGCACTTCCGGGGTAGGAAGGTCCCGCAGGCCCATGAGGCCAAAGGCCACGGCGATGCCCTTGAAGATCTCCAGCTTGAGGGGATCGGGTTCATCGTGGATGCGATAGATCGTGGGGAGTTTGCGGCGGGTGAAGAAGGTGGCCACGGCTTCGTTGGCCAGCAGCATGAACTCTTCGATCATGCGGTGGACATCGTGGCGGGGTTAGAACCGTGCATCCACCGGTTTGCCGGCCTCATCGAAGACGAAATCCGTTTCCTTGGTGTCCAGGTTCATGGCCCCCCGGCCCAGGCGCTGGGCGGTCAGGCGGCGCGAGAGCACCAGGGCCTCTTCCAGCATGGTGCATGCCTCGTCGCCGAGGAGGGCCCGGGCGGCGGGCTCCTGGTCCAGGCAGGCGGCCTTCACCTGGTCGTAGGTGAGGCGATGCCGGGAGTGGATCACACTCTCGGAAAAGCGGGTCTCCACCACGCGGAGGTCGGGGGCGAGGGTCATCCAGGCCGTCATGGTCAGGCGGTCAAGGTTGGGCTGCAGGCTGCATAGTTCGCTGCTCAGTCGCTCCGGCAGCATGGGAATGCACTCGTCCGGGAAGTAGACGGAGGTTCCTCGCAGCGCAGCCTCGCCATCCAGGGGGCCGCCTTCGGTCACGTAGTGGCTCACATCTGCGATGTGGACACCCAGGATCCAACCCCCGCCCTCCTCCGCCGGAAGGGGTTCCAGGCTGATGGCATCGTCGTAGTCCTTGGCCGTGGGGGGGTCGATGGTGACGGTGAGCAGGTTGCGAAGATCCTCCCTTCCCTTGAGCCAGTCCTCCGGAATGCGGGTGGGGAAGGGGGCCAATTCCTGGAGCACGGCTTCCGGGAAATCCGTGCGCAGATGGAAAAGGGCCGCGGTGAGTCGGTTATCGATCTTGAGGTCCGTGGGGCGACCCAGTTTGGCGAGCACCCGTCCCCGCAGCTGGGGAAGGGTGGGGTCGGGATCCAGGGCCACGGTGACCCAGTCACCCTCTTCGCCCATTTCCGGTCCGGTCAGGCTGATGACCTGCTGCAGCCTGGGATCCAGGGGCTGGGCCCGCCATCCCCAAGGCTGGCGCTGGAGCCGCGCGGGCAGGGGATCGGGGGTGCGTGCCAGGATCTTGACCACCTTGGCGCGGGGTCGCCCATCCCTGGATTCCCCCGCCAGTTCTCCTTGGACACGGTCGCCATGGATGGCGCCGGCGGCATCCCGCCAGTCCACGAAAATGTCGGGGACGCTTCCCCTGGGTTGGTCGGGCAGGCGCAGCACGCCTCCCATGCCCTCGGGAAAGCCCATAAATATGGCTTCGAAGGTCTCGAAGGCCCGGAAGGGCAGGTGGCTGGGGGCTGCCTTGGGGGGGGCGTCCGAATCCCGCGGGCTTCGGCGGGGGCGCATGGCTTCCTGGAATTTCGCGGTGCGGCGGCTCATGACCTGAGCCTACCGCACAAAGGGATTCTCGCGAGGGCGCCAATCAACCTGTGCTTCTTCGGAGGGTCAACCTTCCCGGCGGACCAAAAGGGCTCGGGCCAGGGCCCCATGCAGCCGCCCCAGACCCAGGGCCAAGTGGAGGGTGAGGACCAGGCCCAGGAACCCCAGTACGGATGCAAGGAACAGTCCGAACACGGGGGCATCCATCAGTGGCACGGTGCCCTCCCAGGTCCTCACCATCACGAGGTGGTCCAAGGGCGTCAAGCACAACAGGGGACACAGCAGCAGGACCAGGAACATGGTTCCGCAGGTGAAAACCAAGGTGAAGTAGAAGAGACCCAGGGGGAACTGAAGGGCCAGGAAGCCCAGGCAGGCCCAGGTGTGGGCATCGGTGAACAGGAGTTTCAGGCGCTGGAGCCAGCCATGGCCTTCCGGCAGAATGCGCGGGCGGCGGGGCATGCGGACGTCCAGGAGGGCCTCCACCAGGCGGCCTTCCCCCAAGGCCAGGGCGCGACAGGACGATAGGAAGAGGACGAGGATGGGCAGGCCGATGATGAGGACCAGCAGTCCCAGCGAAAGGGAGATGCCCGTCCAGATCCAGCACCAGTAGGCCACGCCGGTGACCAGGGTGAGGAGGAGGTAGAGCACCGAGGTGTAGGCCTTGGCGTCCACCAGGACGCCGAAGAAGGAGGGCCATGGCCGGGGCTGTTCCTCATGGGTGGGCGTCATGGACAGAGGTTGGGGGCGCCCCAGGGCCTCCTGGACCAGGGTTTCCCGCTGACGGTACCGCTGGGCCGCGGCCTCCGGAGGGCCGAAGGCCTCCAGGATGCGGTCCAAGGCCTCACCTTCGGAGAGGGTTGGGGCCTCCCAGGCCAGCCGCTTCTGCTCCCGCAGGAGGTGGGAGCGGGCATCCCAAAGGGCATCCCGGACCAGGGCGGGTTCTGCGTCACCCAAGGCAGCGCGAAGCTCATCGAGAAACTGGTCGGTCCGGGGGCGCATGGCATCTCCAGGGTGGCAACCTCCAACCTAGTTGCTGGCATGCGTCAAGGCCAGCCAAGGATAGGCCAACGTCGGGATACCACCGGTGAGCACAGGGGATAGGATGGAGCGATGCGCATCGTGCTTCTCCGACTCTCCGCCCTCGGGGACATCCTGCGGGTCCTGCCCGCCTGGGCCAACCTCCGGAGCGCCTTTCCAGAGGCCACCTTCCAGGCCGTGGTGGCGCAGCGACACGCCTTCCTGCTGGACCCCTTTCCGTGGCTGCAGATTGTGCCCGTGGATCGATCCCGCCTTTCCAAACCCTGGACCGCCTGGTCCGAGCTGAAGCGGGTGGCCTCCGTGGTGCAGGGGGCCGAGGCCTCCCTGGACTTCCACGGGATCCTCAAGAGCGCCCTCATTCCGAGGCTGGCGGGAATCCAGGTGCGCTGGGGGGATGGGGTCTTCAAGGAGGGGGCGCGGGCCCTGGTGACCCACCCCCTGCCCTTCCGCCATCAATCGCGGTATGACCAGGCCCTGGGTCTGTCCAAGGCCTTCGGGGAAGCCCTGGGAAGGGCGGGGTGCGGAACCTTTCACCCTGTGCTACGGGAGCTGCCCCTGCCGGAACCCGAGGGGGTGTGGACGGGCCAGGGAGGTCCCCGGGTCGTGCTGGTGCCGGGGGCCTCCCAACGGGGTGCCCTCAAACGCTGGCCTTTGGCCCATTGGATTCGGCTGGCCCGCCTGCTCAAGGGCCGGTGCGAGCTGCGCTGGAGTCTGGGGCCCGAGGAGGCGGACCTGCGTGCCTGGCTGCCGGAGGAGACCGGCGTGGAGGCCTTGCCTGTGTCCTCCCTCTGGGGCCTGGCGGCCATGCTTCGCCAGGCGGACCAGGTGGTGGCCGGGGATACGGGCCTCCTCCACCTCGCCGTGGTTCTGGGAGTACCGGTGGTGGGTATATACGGTGCATCGGACCCCGTGATAGCGGGCATTCCCCCCGGAAGTGGGCGGATCCTGAGGACCGGAATTGCCTGCTCACCCTGCCGCGAACGGGAGTGCCGTCGCCGTCAGTGCATGTGGGCGCTCACACCTACGGAGGTGGCCCTCCACGTGGGCTGAAGGGTGTTGTGTGGTAGGCTCATCCTTCAACCACCTTGCGGGGGGGAGCTTATGGAGATCTTTGAGGGTCAGTTGCGCGTCACCACGGGCGATCGTTTCGCGCTGGTGGCGGCCCGTTTCAACGAATTCATCGTGGACCGACTGGTGGGCGGCGCCACGGACTGCATCCTCAGGCACGGCGGCACGGACGCCCAGATTGATCTCTTCAAGGTTCCAGGTTCCTTCGAGCTGCCCCAGGTGGCCCTTCAGGTGGCCCGTTCGGGCAAGTACGCCGGGGTGGTGGTCCTGGGGGCCGTGATCCGTGGCGGTACGCCGCATTTCGATATGATCGCCGGGGAAGTCACCAAGGGTGCGGCCCAGGTGGCCCTAGAGACCGGGGTGCCCCTGGTCTTTGGGGTGCTCACCACGGACACCGTGGAGCAGGCCATCGAAAGGGCCGGCACCAAGATGGGCAACAAGGGGTGGGAAGCCGCCCAGTCGCTCCTGGAGTTGGTGGATTTGATGCGGGGCCTGAACGCCCCTGGGAAGGGGCGCGCCTGATGGGAGTTCGTCGCC
Organism: uncultured Solibacteraceae bacterium; assembly: GCA_964589695.1. Lineage (GTDB taxonomy): Bacteria > Acidobacteriota > Holophagae > Holophagales > Holophagaceae > CAZPUI01. Next base: position 5,422 of record CAZPUI010000209.1, read on the forward strand.
GGGGCCGGGAGTATGCCCTGCAGATGCTCTACGCCATGGATGTCACCATGTACCTGCCGGATGAGGTGTTCGCCGGGTTTCACGCCATTCAGGACCTGAACCGCGATGCCTTCTACTACGCCCGCCGTTTGGTGGACGGGGTGCATGGCCACCTGGAGGAGATCGATCGGGTGCTGACCGGCTATGCCGAGCATTGGAAGATCCATCGCATGGCCGTGGTGGATCGGAACCTGCTCCGGCTGGGCATCTACGAACTCATGTACCTTCGGGAGATCCCCTTTCCGATCATCATCAACGAGGCCCTGGAAATCGTGAAGGAATTCAGCGATATGGAGGGCACCCAGTTCGTGAATGGCATCCTGGATGCGGCGGCCAAGGAATTCAGGCCCGAGGAGGCCGGAACCCGGAACCGGCGGCGATTCACCGCGGTGGTGGAGGAACCCATTCCCGAGGATGAACCCAGCCGTCAGGAAGGCGAGTAAGCTCGGTAGCATCGCCCCATGGACGCTTCCGGTTCCCATCTTGGCCCCTATCGACTCCTAGAGCCCCTCGGTGAGGGGGGCATGGGACAGGTATGGCGGGCGGTGGATACGCGCCTGGAGCGGGTGGTGGCCCTCAAGATCCTCAAAGGGACCGATGAGATCCGTCGCAAGGCGCTCATTGCGGAGGCCAAGACGGCCTGTCAGCTCCAGCACCCCAACATCGCCATGATCTTCGAGGCCGGTGAGCTCCAGGGGCAGACCTTCATGGCCATGGAACTGGTGGAAGGGGTGCCCGTCTCCCGCTACCTGGGCACCCCCATGGACGAAGTGGGGCTCCTCGCCATCGCCGTGCAGGTTGCCCAGGGACTGAGTGCCGCCCATGCCAAGGGCATCATTCACCGCGACATCAAGCCCGACAATCTGGTGCGTACCGAGGATGGCTTGGTGAAAATCCTGGACTTCGGTGTGGCCAAGCGGGGGATCCTGGGGCGGGGGGATGCCACCTCCCGGGGCTTTACCAAGACGGAGGAGACCGAACCCGGCATCTCCGTGGGAACCCCGGCCTACATGAGCCCCGAGCAGGCCTATGGCCAGGTGCAGGAAACGGCGTCGGACCAGTTCAGCCTGGGGATCATCCTCTGGGAGCTCGCCACAGGGCGCCATCCCTTCCGCAAGCAGGCCATGGTGGAGACCCTCCACAGCATCGCCAAGGATCCCGCGCCGGACCTGGTCTCCCTGCGTCCCGACCTGGGCAGGAACCTCACCACCACCATCATGCGCATGCTGGAAAAGGACCCCGCCCAGCGCTTCACCAGCCTCCGGGATGTGGTGGAGATCCTGGGGGGCGGCCAATCCACCCGTGCCCTGTCCCTGCCCCGGCCGGGCAGGGTGGGACGAGGACCGAAGGTTCCCGTCTGGGCCTGGGGCGGAGCCGCCCTGGTGCTGGTGGGCGCCCTGGTGTGGGGGGGGTGGCGTTGGGTGGGACGACCCTCCGGGGCCAGGGCCACGAACCTCGGCCAGGGGCGGAAGGTGGTGGCGGTGCTCCCCGTGCGGGCCCAGGGACTTCACCCTGATCTGGCCTGGCTGAGCACGAGCTTCCAGGACGCCATGGCCACCAGCCTGCTCCGCCGGGGCGATCTTCTGGTGCTGGACCGGCTCCGGGTGGAGGAAGTGGCCACCCGGTCCAAGGGACAGATGTCCCTGACGGAGGTGCTGGGCAGTCTGGGGGCCGATGTGCTGGTGGATGGGAGCCTCCGGGCCCAGGGCGGACAGTACCGGCTTTCGGTGCGCCTGGTGAGCCGGGACCGGGGCGCCATGCTGTCGGGACTGGAGGTCCAGGGCTCGGAGCAGAAGATCCTCGACATGGAGGACGAGCTGCATGTCCGCCTGCCCCCCCTCTTCGGGGAGGGTGGGCAGGTCATGGGCCAGGCCTCCAGTCGCGCCACCCTCCCCCGGACCCGGGAACTCTACGCCAAGGGTGTGGAACTCATGGGGCGGGGCAACACTGAAGCCTTTCTGACGGCGCTGGACCTTTTCAAGGAAGCTGTGGCCCAGGAACCTGCCTACGTCCCGGCCCGGGCCGCCCTGGGGTGGGCTGCGGCGGAGGTGAGTGCGCGGCAGCGGGAGGCCCGACGGGATGATCTGGACCGCATCCGGGATCTGGCCTGGTCCGCCTCCCGCACGGCCGCGGAGCAGGATCCTCTGCTGGCGCTGCCCCATCGGGTGCAGGCCCAGCTGCTCTTCCGCCAGGGCAAATCCATCGAGGCCCGCTCGGAGGCGCAGCGGGCCCTGGACCTGGATCCTGCGGACTACCGTGCCTTGACCGTGCTGGGGGATGCCTATGCCTACAGCGACGATCCGGCGGATCGCGAGCGGGCCCGAGTCCACTATCAGCGGGCCATCCAGATGGGGCCCCACGATTGGATCACCCACTATCGCCTGGGGGTGCTCGAACTCAACGATGGGAACCTTGGCGCGGCCCTGACCTTGGCGGACCGGGCCCGGCAACTGGAACCCCAGGCGGAGCACACCCACCTTGCCGCGGCCAATGCCCTCCTTTGGCTGGATCGTTTGCCCGAGGCCCGGCAGCGAGTGGAGGAGGGTCTGAGGGCCACCCCCTCCTCGGCCCTTTTGCACCTCACCCAGGCGGTGATCGCCCACGGCCAAGGGGATGCCGGGGCCTTCCATCGCTCCGTGGCGGGGTTTCCGCCCCGCTGGCAGGAGGATCGCTTCACCTTTGCCCTGGTGGAGGCCCTGCGCCAGGACCTGGAGGGTCGTCGACAGGACGCCTTGCTCACCCTTCGGCAGGTGCGAGGGGCCGCCCCGCCCGCGGGGGTGGGGGAACGACGCTCCGCCAGCGTGAACCTCTACAACATGGCGCGCAGCGCCGTCAGCTGGGGCGACAAGGACCTTGGGGGTGCCTTGCTGGCCCTGGCGGAGGGTTTCCACCATGGCAAGGCCAAGGTGGCCCAACAGGATCCCCTCCTGAAGGGGCGATCCTGATGGATTCAGTCCAGCCCGTACTCC
>CAZPUI010000210.1:0-8414 GCA_964589695.1 uncultured Solibacteraceae bacterium
TGCGCATCGCCTTCGCCATCTTCGTGCTCAGCTCGTTCCTGGCCCCCCATGGACACGATCATGGCGCGAAGGCGCCCGTTCCCCAGGGTCAGGAAGCTCCCGGATCCCATTCCCACGACCACCCCCACTGATGCCTCTGCCCGCCATCCCCCCCTGGTCACGCCGTGCGCGCCTGGGCGTGCTGGCGGGGCTGGGCTGGGGGGTGTGGGCGCAGCCACAGCCGTTACCCACCCTCCCTGGGACCAAGGTGCTTCAGGGCTGGGTTACACCCGACTTCATCCACCCACTCCGGCCCCGGTCCGCGGAGGGTGATGTACCCAAGGAACGGATTCCCTTCCGGTGGCGTGGGGAGCAGGTGTTCGAGTCCTACCAGGGTGAGCACTTCCAGGAGCGTCCCGAGCGCTTCTCGCTTCGGCGCGGGGCCATCGAGGGGCAGGATGTGCTGTTGGTGGCCGACGAACTCACCTACCGCTTCGACACCGGAGAGGTGGAAGCCCTGGGAAACATCCGCCTGGAGGCGCCAGGGTTGCGTCTGCGCTGTGGCCGGCTTCGCATGAACTGGAACCAGCAGGTGGGTGAGGCCTATGTCCTGGAATTGGAGGTCCCGCCCGAGTGGACCCTAAGTGCCCAGAAGGTTCAGTTCAGCACCTTGAAACACTGGGAGTTCAAGGATGTGCTGGTGAATGGTTGCCCCCAGGCCCAGCCCGGCTGGACGGTGCGGGTGGCGGAGCTCAAGGTGGACCTCGGTGCCTTCGCCACCCTGCGCAACGCGTGGGTATGGCTGGGCAAAATTCCCACCCCCTACTTTCTGCCCTGGGCCATCTATCCCGCCAAGGCCGAGCGCAGCTCAGGAATCCTGGCCCCCAGCGTCTGGCATTCCTCGGAACACGGTCTGATGCTTGGGCTGCCCTATTTCCAGACCCTTGGAAAACGGGCGGACCTGACCCTCACGCCCCAGTACTTCAGCCGCCAGGGTTTTCTGTGGGGCGCCGAAGCCCGGTGGAATCCAGATCCCACCCACCAGGGATCCATCACCCGACAGTGGATCCGCCAGCGCCAGGATGGGCGCTCCCGGTTCCGGGGCAGCCTCAAGGAGGTTTGGCAGCGGGAGGATGGGTGGCAGATCAACGCCGATCTCAACCAGGCCTCGGATGCCTTCCTGGAGTCGGACTACGGCCAGGGCATCGGGGGCCTGGGGACCACCTCCTTTGACAGTTCCATCTACGTGGGGCGCAGCTTTTCCATGGCGAGCCTCAGTTTCACCGCCGGAAGGCAGCGCACCTTTTTCCTGGCGGATGATCCCCTCTACCGGGAGGACTTCCCCACGAATTTCCAGCGTGAAGCCCTGCCCAGCGCCCAGGTGCGGTTCTATCCCATCGCCTGGGGGGGGCTCTACCTCGATGGTTCCCTGCGCACGGATCGCCTCACCTACCGGATCCAGCTGGGGGATGACCTGCCCTCGGGTCATTACACCTGGGGACGGGATGATGCCTACCTCCGCCTCCAAGGACGCCTGGGTCAGTGGGGGCCCCTGCGGGCGGACCTCCAAATGCTGGGCCGCTATTCACGGTACGCGGCGAGCCTGCCGGATCCCTTCTTCGAGACGCCCACCGGAACGGGCACCCTCATGGACAACCCCCTGATTTCGCCCTTCAGGGTGGATGGTCCAGGCCTAAAGAGGCTGCTGGGGTCCGGTCGACTCCAACTCTCCGGGTCCCAGTACGGCAGGGTGTTCGAACGGTTCGAACTCTTCGGCTGGAAGGGTGAAGTGAAGCATGTGATGGAGCCCTACCTCGCCATGACGGCCAACAGCCGGTATGGAAAGGCCGGGCGGATCCCGCGCTTCGACGAGGTGGATTCCCGTCCTGGGGTGCTGGGCACGGCCATGGGGGAGCAGAGCGTGGAATTCGGCTTCCGCCAGCATTTCTTCTCCAGGCCCGGCAAGGGAGAGTCCTTCACGGACCTGGTGCGGTGGCGCACCTCCATCCGCTACCACGTCCTGCCCATCCTCATGTCCGATGGGCGCACCCAGCAGAAGGGCTGGGGCAGTGTGGACAACGAACTGGACGTGGAACCCGATGACCGGGTGCGCATCAGCTTCCGTCGCTCCTCGGATGTGGGTGAGAACGGCACGGACAGCTCCCTGAGCGCGGATGTGAACCTGCGCGAGGGCAGCAGCTTCCGCCTGGCCGTGTTCAATGCCGGCATCAACCGGCTCCTGGTGCGCCAGCAGGGGATCACCGTGGGGGGAAGCCAGGATTTCTTTGAGGATCGGCTGCGGCTGGAGTTCCACGCCAACTATGTCTTCGGACGCCGGGGCAGCACCATGGGCCGCAAAGGGGGCTTCGCCACCAGCCAGGTGGCCCTGGCCTATGTCACCCCCTGCCTTGCCACCACCCTGCGCTTCTCCCATGTGGCGCTCCAGATCCCGGGTTCCCTGGGCAAGGAGGACCGGCTGGACCTGAGCCTCAGCCTTCGGGGACTGGGAGGGTTGGGGGATCTCTTCAAGATCAGGTTCTGAACACCACCCGCTGGGGCACCGAAGTGGGGTCAGGGTGGAACGGAAGGCCGGGTCCAGCCATCCGAACCCTAGCGCCCGCCCCAGGGGAGATTCCGCCCGCCATGACCATTCCCACCCCCAACCTGGACCTGCAACCTTTCCAATCCCTGCCGGATCAAGCTCGGTTGTGGGTCTTTGCCCTGCCAAGGTCGCTCGAGGAGGGGGAGGTGGCGCCCTTCAGGACCGGGATTTCGGACCTGCTCGGATCCTGGCGTCACAAGGGGACGGTGTACGAACCCGCCTGGACGTTGGTGGAAGGACGACTCCTGGTGGTGGCTGAGGCGAAACTGGCCCAAGAGCCCAGTGGTTGCGCCATCGATGGCATGGTGCGAAGGGTGAACCGCCTGGTTTTGGACCAATTGGGCGAGCCATGCCTTGGCGAAGGTGAACTCCTCGCCTGGGATGAGGGCCACTGGGTGGTGTTCCATCGGGATGAAACCGCCGCCTTCCTCTGGGATGGACGGCTGCATGCCCGCTCGCTCCTGGTGCAAAGGGCCCTGTATAGCCTGGGCCAGTTGAGGGCTGGCACCCTCTTTCGGGTGCTTTCCGCCACGTGGATCGGCCACAAATATGGGCTCGTGGCCGGTCTGATCTGACCAGGCGGGTCTGTGACGCGGGATGGCTTAGGGCATCCCAGGGATGGAGAGGAGCAGAAGACCATGGGTAACTACCCCGAAGCGATGGTGGCGCCAATGCGCCAGGAACTGGTGGAGGCGGGTTTCCAGCAGTTGATGACCCCCCAGGATGTTCAATCCCACCTTGAGGCCGATGGACTCACCTTGGTGATGGTCAATTCTGTGTGCGGATGTGCCGCGGCGGGGGCGCGACCCGGCGTGCTGGAGGCCCTGAACCGCGGACTGGTGTTCGACCGCAAGGTTACGGTCTTTGCGGGCATGGAAAAGGAGGCCACGGCCGCGACCCGGGAGTATTTCGAAGGGGCCATGCCCACCTCGCCCCAGGCGGCGGTGCTCAAGAATGGACAATTGGTGGACCTGCTCCAGCGTCAGGATTTCCTGCAACAGGATCCCCAGGCCATTGCCGACCGTCTGGAATCCGCCTATCGGAAGGCGTTGGCGGGCTGATTGTTTAAAAAGTCTCCTGTCTTCATGTGTTTGCAGGTCGCCGCGACTCGGGCGGAAAACTGAGACGCGGAGATTGCGGAGAGAAGCCGAAGCGCGCGCAAGGGTGGCTGGAAGTAGACATGCAGGTGGCCTATGCCTCCCTGTGGGGCTGAGTTGCAGACCGTCCCGTGATAGGCACTATTCATTGAATCATGGGTCAGAGATACCACGCAGGTGATACCACGCTTGCGTGGCATTCTCCGTGGTCCCTTGCACTTCTCCGCGTACTCCGTGTCTAAGATTCCCTTCTGGGAGTCTACTGAACAGACACGAATGCTATTGCCCTACAGGTCCTTGCCGGCGCTCTTGCCCGCGGCTCTCAAGTCTGTGCAGGCCTGGGCCACACGGTCGGCCATGCTCTGCTCGGCCTTCTTGAGGTAGGTCCTGGGGTCATAGACCTTCTTGTTGCCCACATCACCGTCCACCTTGAGCACGCCATCATAGTTCTTGAACATGTGGTCCGCGATGGCTCGGGTGAAGGCGTACTGGGTGTCGGTGTCGATGTTCATCTTGATGACACCGTATTCGAGGGTCTCGTGGATCTCCTCGAGGCTGGAGCCGCTGCCCCCGTGGAAGACGAGCAGCGCCTGGTCCCCGCTGCATGCGGCAGCGATGGCGGCCTGGCCATGCTTGAGGATTTCGGGCTTGAGTTTGACGTTCCCCGGCTTGTAGACCCCGTGCACATTGCCGAAGGTGGCCGCCAGCATGTAGGGACCGATGGCATCCAGGGCCTGGTGGGTGGCCACCATGTCCCCGGGATTGGTGTAGAGCTTTTCCTTGGCCACACCGCTGGTGTCATGGCCATCCTCCTCGCCCCCCACCACGCCGATTTCCACTTCCAGGATGATCTCCGAGGCGGCGCAGCGCTTCAGCAGTTCCGCGCTCTTGGCCAGGTTCTCCGCCAGGCTGAGTTCACTGCCGTCGAACATGTGGGCGTTGTAGAGGTTGGGAAGGCCCTGGGCGCGCCTTCGTTCCGTCTCTTCGATGAGGGGAAGGACAAAAGCCTCCAGATGTTTGGGATGGCAGTGGTCGGTGTGCAGGGCCACGTTGATGTCGTACTGCTGGGCCATATAGTGGACGTAGTGGGCGAGGGCGATGGCCCCCGCTGCCATCCGCTTGACCCCCAGCCCGCTCATGAACTCGGCACCTCCGGTGCTGATCTGGATGATGCCATCGGCATTCGCGGCCTTCAGACCCATGAGCACGGCGTTGGCGGTCTCGGTGGAGGTGACATTAAAGGCCGGGAAGGCATACCTGCCCTCGCGGGCCTTGTCAAGCAATCGGAGATACTGCTGGGAGCTGACAACAGGCATGCAAGGGTCCTCCGGGGGTGGGACTCCAGTTCTTTCGGCCTGGGACTCGCTTTCCTGAAATCCGCACAATTCCCAGCTTAGCCTGCCCTTCCGTTGGGGGGAAGCCAGTATAAGCAAGGGCTGTGCCCTTGGTTCATCACGGAAACGGGGCCCCCAAAGCATCCACCCCGGCGTGAGCCGGGGTGGCGGTGGACCTGTAAGCCGGATTCTGTCGAGTGACGCCATTCCTCTGGGATGCCCGTCACCGGACACCTCAAGCGACCTACCCGCTGGCTCGATCGGGCCAATCCTCGCCGCTTGCGCGGTACGCCAGCCTATTTGGTCTTGCTCCACGAGGGGTTTACCATGCCCGTCCTGTTGCCAGTCCGGCGGTGGGCTCTTACCCCACCGTTTCACCCTTACCTGATCCCCGAAGGGCCATCGGCGGTCTATTCTCTGTTGCACTTTCCGTCGGGTCACCCCGCCCAGGCGTTACCTGGCTCGCTGCCCTCCCGCAAGGCCTTGACCCTGCGGAATTGTTCTGGAGTCCGGACTTTCCTCTGTGCTTTCGCCCAGCGGCGCCCCAGTCCACCTGTCCACTCTATCAGCGCGGGAGGTACCCCGTCCGGTCCCATCGGGTGCGGGTGAAGAAATGCTGGGCACCATCGGCGAAATTCTTCAGCACATCCGTGGGATCGTCCGGGACCTTGGCGCTCTGGTCATCCCTGCCCCCTTCCCGGAAGCTCCACCACACCAGGAAAGGCCTTCCCCGCAGGTGGTCCATGGGGACGAAACCCCAGAATCGGCTGTCCTGGCTGTTCTCTCGGTTGTCTCCAAGGGCCAGAAGGAATCCCTTCGGGATTGTGAATTCACCGATGTAATCACGGAAGGCGCCTGACATTGCCTTCTCGCTTGGGTAGGACGTTCCATTGGCCTCGGGGTCGGTGAAGGGGAACAGGTCGTTGGAGGGGGGGGTGACATTCGTTCCAACGGATCGGGTTTCGGGCCACGGACCCGGCATAGGTGGTTCCTTGAAGACGGCCTGGTCGTTGACGTAAATGGGCTGGTTGTTGCTGTCCAGGGCGAACTCGTCCGACAACCTGTGGAATTCCCACGGGCCCGTGACCAACTTCCCGTTCACATAGAGGCGCTTCTCTCGGAGCTCGACCCGGTCGCCTTCCTTGGCCACACAGCGCTTGACGTAGTCCTGGTCGCGGTTCACGGGGTAGCGGAAGACGATGATATCCCCCCGCTCCACCCGCCGCATGGGGAAGAGCTTGGCCTCCCAGTCCCACTGGGGCACGGCGTAAATGAACTTGTTGATGAGCAGGTGGTCCCCGATCATCAGCGTGTCCCGCATGGAGCCGGTGGGGATGGTGAACTGTTGGCCCACGAAGGTCTTGAAGAAGAAGATCAGGGCGATGGCGAAGCACACCACTTCGAGGTTGTCGCGCACGACACCCTTGTTGACACCGGGAGGCAGCACCACATCCTTGGATTCCTTGGCCATCGACGTGCTCCGTGGGTTTTTACCGGATTTTGGAGTGTTTGGGGGAGGGTGGATCGGGGGTGAACCCCCGGGAAACCAGGCGCAGGGTGGTCACCCAGCGGCCTTCCTTCTGGAGGGCGACTTCCGCTTCCCCGAGGTCGGGCAGGTAGAGCACCCGCTGAAGCTGGCCGTCCCCCATGCGCGCTTCCACCCAGACCCCACGGGCCTCCGGAGGCAGGTTGACCCCGGGCAGGTCGGGGCGGGCGAAGCCCACCACCCGGCAGTGGACGCTGCCCTGCTGCCATTGACTGACCCGGTCCGGAAAACCTTCGGGAAGGATGGTCGCCCCCTGGTCAGGATCCGCACCCAGGAAGACACCGCCGTTCCGGAGGGTCACCTCGGCCTCCTGGACCCCCTGGAAGCTGCTGTGGGCATAGGTCACCTTGAGTCCTTTGGGGGTCTCTTCCGTGCGCTGCACCCGACGCTGGATCCTCTGGTTGGCTTGCTCGGTCGCGGGCAAGTCCAGCTGCTGGTACACCAAGGTCAGGCCGGCCTCCCTCGGGGCATAGATCGCCTCTTGGCGAGGCGAAGGCTCACAGCCCAGGCCCAGCAGGAGCAGGCCGGCCGCGGGCCATAACCTCATCGATGGCTCCGATTGTACTTGGCCATCAGATCCTCCAGGCTGGCTCCCGAGACTTCAGGCTTGGGGGCTGGCTTGGATTCCATGGGACGGAACTCCTCCCGACGGGGTGGACGGCGCTCTTCCTTGGGACGGGCCTCCCGGGGGCGCTCATCCCGGGGGCGAGGCTCCGGACGACTCCCCTCGGGGCGAGGGGGGCGGGGACCCGTGGGGCGATTGGGATCCGGCCGCCGGTCGGGCCGGGCTTCGGGGCGACCCGCCTCGGGGCGACGTTCGGGTCGACTCCCCTGGGGTCTTTCGGGGCGGGCCTCGGGACGGGGTGGACGGGGTGTCTGCTGTCGAGGGGCCGGGCCCGGCAGGAGGGCCTTGATGGAGAGGGCGATCCGCTTCGCCTTCAGGTCCGTGGAGAGCACCTTCACCTTGACCGTCTGACCCACCGTGAGTGCGTCCGCCGGGTGCTTCACGAACTGGTGGCTGATCTCGGACAGATGGACCAGGCCGTCCTGGTGGACGCCGATGTCCACGAAGGCACCGAAGTCGGTGACATTGGTGACGATGCCTTGCATCTCCAGACCCGGGACCAGGTCCTCGGGCTTGTGGACACCTTCCATGAACTGCACGGCCTCGAACTTCTGGCGGGGATCCCGACCGGGCTTTTTCAGCTCCGCCAGGATGTCCTGCACTGTTTCCACACCGAAGCGGTCATCGATGAAGAGCTTGGGGTCCAATCCCTCGAGGACGGTGTCATTGCCGATGAGTTCGGGCACGGTGCGTCCCGTGAACTGGCAGATTCGCTGGACCACCGGATAGGCCTCGGGGTGGACGGCACTGGCATCCAGGGGATCGGCACCCTCGCGAATGCGCAGGAAGCCTGCAGCCTGCTGGAAGGCCTTTTCGCCAAAGCGAGGGACCTCCATGAGCTGATCGCGGGTCTTGAAGGCCCCTTGCTCGTAGCGGAAGGCCACGATGTTCTTGGCCAGGGCTTCCCCGATGCCCGCAACATAGGCCAGCAGCTTGTAGCTCGCGGAGTTGAGGTCCACGCCCACGCGGTTCACGCAGCTCTCCACCACCTCATCCAGCCCCTTCTTGAGGGCCGTCTGGTTCACATCGTGCTGGTACTGGCCCACGCCGATGCTCTTGGGGTCGATCTTGACCAGTTCCGCCAGCGGGTCCTGGAAGCGGCGGGCGATGCTGATGGCGCCTCGGACCGTGACCTCCTGTTCCGGGAAACCCTCCCGGGCCACATCGCTGGCGGAGAAGACCCTTGCGCCTGCCTCGCCCCCCGACCCCCAATACACCCTTTCCGCGCCCC
>CAZPUI010000211.1:0-8382 GCA_964589695.1 uncultured Solibacteraceae bacterium
GGGCTCGACCTTTTGCGCAGGGTGCGGGAGGGCTCCATGGCTCGGCCCGTGATTGTGCTCACCGCCCGGGGGGACGAGGGGGATCGCGTGCGGGGCCTCAAACTGGGGGCCGATGACTACGTGGTGAAGCCCTTCGGGGTCATGGAGCTGTTGGCGCGCATCGAGGCGGTGCTGCGCCGGAGCCCCAGCCGACCCGAAACTCCGCGCCAGATCGACCTGCCCGGGGCCAGGCTGGACCTGGGGCGCCGGGAACTGCACTTCACGGATGGTGAGGTCACCCCCCTCACGGAACGGGAGGTCGAGCTCCTGGCCTACCTCACGGAACACCCTGGGCGCCCCGTCACCCGGGACGACATCCTCAGCCGTGTGTGGCACTTGAACCCGGATGCCGTGGAGACCCGGACCGTGGACATGACCATCGCCCGCCTTCGGGAGAAGCTGCGGGACGATGCGTCCCACCCGCGGATCATCCACACCCTGCGGGGGCGGGGCTACTGCTTCGACCCGGATGCCCCGTGAAGCGCCTGGGTCGCCTCTGGGTTTTGTACGCCCTCTGCGTGGCCCTGGTCCTGGGTGCCCTGGGCTGGGCCACCCGGGCCGTGGTGCGGGCGGACCGGGCGGAGGCCCAGACCGCGGCAGAGTCCCAGAGGCTGCAGCGGGGGCGGGAGGCCCTCTGGCGCATGGAATCCATCCTGGCCCTTTTCACCCAGGGCGAACAGGCCCGCCCTGTCCATCACTACCGCACCTTCACCCTTCAAGAGGGGGGGCGCAGGATGCCTTCGCCCCTGTTGCTCAGGGAGGACGACCTGGTGCTGCTCCGTTTCCAGTTGGAGGGGAATGGGGATCTGACCTCGCCCCAGGTGCCATCCAAGGGCGAAGGGGCGCTGGCCCAGCGGGTGCGAAGGGACGGTACCCTGGCCGAGGAGGCGCCCCGTCGGCTGGAGGACCTGCGTCGTCACCTGGACCGTACTACCCTCAGGGAGGCCCTTCAGAAAGCCTACGTTCCCTTGGTGGAGTACGCCGATATGGTCAGCCTCAGGGGCGGGTCCAAGCGGTTGAAGGTGTGGCCCTTCCCTACGGCTCTCAGGTGGGGGCCTGCCATTTCGTCTGGGTGAAGGAGCGTCTGCTGTTTGTCCGGCAGGTGTGGGAAGGCGATACGGAGCTTTTCCAGGGCAGCTGGATGAACTGGCCCGCCTTTCGGGAGACCCTGCTCTCCTCGCTGGACTATGGAACCGCGGTGGGGACATTGGTGTCCGCAGAGCCCCGCTGGGAAGGCCATGTACTGAGTGGCATTCCCGCGCGCTATGTGCCACCTCCGCCCCCCCCCCTGCGGGGCCTGGGGGCCGTGCCGCGCCTGATCCTGGTACTCGCCTGGACCTTCACCCTCCTGGCCCTTGGGGGAGGTGCCCTGGTGCTGGCGGCGGCCATCCGCTTCGGGGAGCAGCGGGCGGCCTTTGTGTCCGCCGTGACCCACGAATTGCGCACGCCCCTCACCACGTTCCGGCTCTATGCAGAGATGCTCACCCACGGCATGGTGCCGGATCCCGAGGAGCAGAAGGGCTTCTTCCGAATCCTGCTCACGGAGGCCGAGCGGTTGGATCACCTGGTGCGCAATGTCCTTTCCTTCGCCCGGTTGGAATCCCGCCGTGGGGCCCGGTTGGAGGACCTGGACGCGGGGCTCCTGGTGGAACGCCTGCTGCCGCGGCTGGAACAACGGGCCACCCAGGCGGGACGTTCCCTGGCGCTGGACCTGCCGGACGCGGTGGCCCTGCGATCCCTGCGCACGGACCCAGCCCTGGTGGAGCAGATCCTCTTCAACCTGGTGGACAATGCCTGCAAGTACGGCCTTCCAGCCCAGGACCTTACCCTGCACCTCCAGGTTTGGGAGGAGGCGGGACGACTGCGCTTCCGGGTGGGGAACCATGGCCCGACCATCCCCGAGGAGATCCGGAAGCACCTCTTCCGCCCCTTCCACAAGTCCGCCCAGGCGGCCACGGGCGCGCCGGGGGTGGGCCTGGGCCTGGCCCTCTGTCGGGGGCTCGCCCGGAACCTGGGGGGGGATCTGGAGCTGGATGCCACCTGGGTGGGGGGTACGGCCTTCGTCCTTTGCCTGCCTGTGCACTGAGACCACGTGCCTTCCTTGGTTTTGAAGGCTCCATCCCAGGCGAAAGTGTGGTGAGGCCCGCACTGGAAGGCGCCTGTCTGCCCGGCGCGCCTTTCCTGGCGCCCGATACCGAATCGCTTGCGATCCCTGTGCCTGCGATTCGGTACGAGTCCGAGGCCGCAGGTCTGGGCCTACCGATGGGGGATGCGCTAACCCGCACCAAGCCTTTTCCGTAGGCGTCTCTGGGACCGATGGAGGGTCTTCCGCCCTTCATCCGACATTAACGCTGAGGGTGGAACCTACCCTTTGGGTCCCAGCCATGTCGGCGCCCACTGCACAGGAAACCCCATGCCCTGCCCCGATCCCAGGTTGCGTGCCCACCTCTCTTCGGGAGAGGTGAAGTCGTGAAGCGGGGGGCCTGGATCGGGGCCACGGGGTTCCCTGTGCTGATGCTGGTGCTGCTTGCCCTGGGACCCAGCTCTCACCCGGAGGCCACCCGGCTCCAGCACGCCCTGGCCTATGTGTGGCAGGGGGTGAACCTGCCCCTGCTTTGGCTGGGCAAGGTCATCCTCCGGGGGGAGGCATCCATGGTGGGGCTGGAATCCCTGGCGCCGGCGTGGTGGGCCTCCGTGGGGGCCATGCTCGGGGCGGCCTCCCAGCGCTTGGCCTTCACCCGAAGTGGGCATCGGGCGAACAAGTCCTAGCCTCTGGGAAGGGGAAGGTGCCTTCGACCCCTGTCGCGAGGGTCGCACGGCCCATCCCTCGGTGTCCGCCGGGGAGAGGCCTTCCGGACCGGTCCTTGCCGTCGGGAGGGGGCCCGTCGCTGGGACTTCGGCGGTGCTGGATCCGCGATTGGTCCCTGGCTTGTCTGGGTCCATCCCAGGCTTTCCGGGGGTGGTCCCAGGGGAGCGGCGAGGAGTTTGGGTTGGGTCTACCTTGTGTCCACGCGCAGGAGACGCCCATGTCCAAAATCCCCTTGATCGCCCTGTCCACCCTGCTTATGGCAGCCCTGGGATGCACCGATCCCGCCACCACCCTCGCCCGCAGGGACCAGACCTTCGCGGACCTCATGGAGAAGGGCAACCACCATTTCCGCCGCGGGGAGTACGAGGAGGCTGCCGACCGTTTCAGGGGCGCCCAGCGGGTCATGCCGGACTCCGCCCTGGCTGCCAATATGCGTGGCATGGCCATGCTGCGGCTCAAGAAGCGGGACCAAGCCATGGCCAGCTTCCAGAAGGCCATCGAACTCAATCCCTCCTTCGCCCCTGCCTACTGCAACCTTGGGGCTGTCCACGCCGCGGAGCAGCGCCTGCCCCAGGCCCGGGAGGCGCTCCTGAAGGCCGTGGAACTGAGTCCCAACCTCGCCTCGGCGCACCTCAGCCTCGGATCCTTGTGCGTGGTGCTGGGGAGGGTCGAGGAGGGGCGCCAGCACCTCGCGAAGGCCTTCGAACTGGAGCCCACCTTCCGCACCGAGCCGCCCCGGTCCAGCGTGGGGGTAGGTGGCCGAGGCCAGATCACGAGGGACGCCTGCGTGGCCTTTGCCCGCATCTATGCCGAAGCGGGGAGGTCGGAGGACGTGGTGTTCTATCTGAAGGAAGCGCAGAGGCTTGGATTCAGCGACTGGAATACGCTCCTGTCCGAACCCAGCTTTGCCCGGGTCCGTGCCCAGAAGGAGTTCGCGGGACTTCTAAAGTAGGCCACAGCCCGCCTTCCCTCGGATCAATCTGGCCCTCGCCCGGGTTCTGCCCTGGCAGACCCAGGGGAGGGTTTCGCCTCGGGTCATCGGCACGTAGGGTTTCAGTTCCCCTTAAGTCCCCAGTGAGAACCTGCCGTGGTCGTGCGCTGCGGGAGGTTGCGGGTGAAACTGGTTGTCTTCGGCCTCGTCCCGGCGATTCTCTTCACCGCTTGCGCCCAGCGGTCCCTGGTCATGAGGCACTTTGGGGAGTCCGCCCCCCCCTTGACCGCGGTCGCCCTCAAGGAGGACACGGGCTGGCGCATCCAGCTCGATCTCCCCTCGGGCCAGGACTGGGAGGTCAGCAGCCCCGTGGAGCACCTCGCTCTGGTGAGCGAGTCCCTTCCCAAAGGCCGGCGGGTGAGTTGGAAGGTGTCGAACGAACGTTGGCTTGACACCGACAGCAGCTACTGGCTGCGCCTGAGGGGCGGCGGACTGGACCTCCCCGTGGAGGTGCGGAACCGGTCCCGTGCCGTGGAGACCGTCGGGAATGTGGTGGTGTTCCTGTTGATCGTCTTGGTTGTGGTAGCCATCGCTTCGGGATCAGGTGGAGTAGGGTCCATCCCTGGTTTTACGGGTCCCCATGACCTGGATTGCAAAGCATTCCAGGTGAAGGGCCGGGGAGAGGGGCCCCATTTGGAAGGCATCCTCCTGAGCCAGGAGGACCTCCATCTCTCTTTCCCTTTTGAGGATTTGGAGGTGAGTCACTCCGAGCCACTGCAATGGACCTGGAAGATTCCCGAGGCCCGTCAGGCGAGCCGGAGGCCATTTCTGGCGCTGGTTCGCACGCCCACCCAATCCTTGCTAATGGTGATCAGCGTCCATCGGTCCAAGCCCCTGCTCCTGAGTGCTCGGTCGCTCCCCCGGTGAGTTCAGCCCGCATCCTGCATTGCCTATGGGAGAACGTCAGCAATGGGCTCTGCATCATGGCGTTTGGAGCCGCGGCGGTGCATGGTTTGGTGCAAGCCCAAGTCTGTGCACAGCCGTTCTACGCTTGCCGCCTGGCTGCGGCTGACTATATCCAAGTGCGCAATCCGGGTTCAGCCGAGCTGAACCCGCAGCCCCGCCAGTCGCCAGGCCTCATCGAGCTCTTCTCGCTGGAGGGCCACACGCAGGGCCCGCTCCAGTTCGGCGACCTCCGTGGGGTCATCGGGATGGCGTCGGACTGTTTCAAGGTCAGGCAGGGCTGGGCTGTTGGCCAGGCGGCCCAGGTCATTGCCCCGGAGGATGGAGCTGGCCTTGAGCACCTCCGGAAGGGCGTCATAGCCGATGGGACGCCCCAGGGGCTTGGCCACCTGGAAGAGGGCTGGGCCGCTGGCACGGGTATAGTAGGCACCCCCATTGCGCCCCACCAGGTCAAGGCGGTCGGGATGCAGGGTGCCCTCCTGGAAGGCCTCCTCCCGGGCATGGAAGACCAGGACCTCGCCGATGAGCATAAGGCCCGAACCTGGGCCCGCGCCCAGTTCCACCACCTGGTGAAGCCGACATTCCATCTGGAAGGGGGATTGGGCCACCAGGGCCGGTGCCACTTGGGTGGCGGGGAGGGGCGTGAGGCCGGACTTCAGGAATTCGTCCACACCCTCCCCATATTCGGCGCTGGACACGTTCATCTGCTGGACCATGGCATGGGTCACGGAGGCGATGACGAAGGTCCCGGTGGACGTGGCGTTCAGGTAGGTGTGCTTCACGGACCCATCCCGCCCTCGGCGGTTGGGGGCGAAGGCCACCATGGGCGGGTTGGAACCGAAGGCATTGAAGAAGCTGAAGGGGGCCAGGTTCCGCCGACCTTCCCCATCCACCGTACTCACCAGTGCGATGGGCCGCGGACCCACCCCCCCGCAGAGAAGGGCATTGGTCTCCATGGGGTTCAGGTCAGCGGGCAGGATCGTGCGGAAGGACATGGGGGCTCCTGGAGAGGTTGGATGCCGAAGGAAGGGTACCCCAACCAGAGCATTGGGCTGGCATTGCCGACTTCTCCACTTCAAGGAAGCGGAGAAAGGGACGTTCAAGGAGTGCAACTCACAAGGGCGTTGGGCACGAAGCCAGCCTCGTCCCCGCGAGTTCCAGCGCCTCCTCGACCTCCATTTCTTCTGTCTCCGCGTAAAGATCCTTCCCCGAATCCGGCCAGGTACCGCGCCGCAGCAGGGTCTCCAACGCTCCAAGGTCAAGGCCGCGGGCGGTCCACTGGGCGGCCAAACGGGTCCTGGCCAGGGGGAAGGCGGTGGTCTCAAGTCCCGAGAAGAAGTTCAGCAGCTCCCAGGCGCCCTCCAGGGGCCCGGCAGAGAGGTGGACAAAGTTGGTGGTGATATCCACCCGGGGGAGTCCCAGGCTGTCCTTCTGGGCCAGGAGGGTGTGGCGGATGGAGCCCGGAAGGGCCTTTTCGGGATAGGTCTCCCCCAGCATCTCTCGGCGGAGGACCCTCCAGGGCCGATCCGTCTCCAGCACCAGGAGCGCCACCTGGCGGCCCGGTGCCGTGAAGTGGTGGGCCTGGCCGGGGTAGAAGCCGTTCACCAGCAGGATGGGGGCGCCCTTCAGCTGGAAGGGCACGCCGTAGAAGCCGCTGCGGAGTTTGCGGGGGCCCTGGGCGAACCAGACGGCATCCAGGGCCTCGGGGCTCAGGCTGGGGTCCTGGGCCAGGTATTCATGGCCTCCAAGGATGGGGAGGGTCGCCTCCACGCCAAAGAGGGCGTGCAGTCGAGCCTGGTCTTCGGGCCCCACGAGGCGGCTGGCGCTTCGACTCAGTTCGCTGGCCAGCTTGTAGTGTCGGTCGATGGTGCCCAGGCGCCCCAGCAGCGGACCCTCCAGCACCACCCCAGCGGTCAAGGTGGCCCCGGCCCCCGCCACCCCCGCCATGATGAGGTCCACCACCGCTCGGGCCACGGTGGGTCCCTGGAGGAAGCACTCGGGCTTGAGCATCAGTAGGGCTTGGTGGCGGGTCGAGGAAACCGGGCTTGGCGCACCCAAGGACCTTTCGGGTCCCTGGCCTTGGAGGGCTTCGAGCAGGGCGGTTCGGAGTTCGCGCATGGGGTTCCTTGGGGTCAGTGGGATTGGACCCAGGCCTCGTAGGCCTGGAGAAAGGCTTCCTGGCTCACCGAGCAGCAGGCTTGCAGCGGTTGGAGCGCCAGGCCCCAAAGACCTCGTCCCAGGTGAGGATGTGCTGAAGGAAGGTGTCCCGCACCAGGTGAAGGTCCTCTTCCGCGGTGAGACTGCCTTCGAGCAGGGGGGTCATGAGGGCCCGCACCTGGGTCTGGAGTCGGCGGTGGGCGGCGGCATGGGCCTCCAGCTCACCATAACCCTCCATGGCCATCAGGCGTTCTTCCCGATCGCAGTGGTCCGTGACGTAGTGGAGGAGGGTCTGGGCTAGTTGGCGGCCCTGGTGGGCATCGCGATCCCCGCCCACCGTTGCGCGGCGCAGGGCCTCGAACTGCGTGATGATGCCATCGTGGTCGGCATCCAGGGCCGTGTCGCCGAGGGGATGCATGGGAACCTCCTTCCCCGGGTGGGTGGTGGGAACCAGGTGGGTGTTGGATGCCAAGGGGGGCCGCAAGGGCTGTCTGTACGTGCTCGGCATGTTGCCGCCCCAAGGGCAGTGTGCCTGAAGTGGTGGGGCGGCGTCTCCATGTCCATCCGACGCACCAGAAGCACGACTGGTTTAGTCGACTTCTAGGCTTCCAGGCTGCCTCCATGGTCCATGCGCCGAGGACCCACGGCCACCAGGGTTTCGGGCAGATCCGGTCCCTCCACCCGCACCACGGTATTCACGAGCGACCCGAGTCCCTCGATGGCCAGTTCCACCCGATCCCCCGCCTGGATCCACAGGTTCTGGGTGACCTTGGAGCCGTTCAGTTCCAGGAGGCAGCCCGTGCCTACGGTGCCGCTGCCCAGCACTTCCCCTGGATGGACCTGGACGCCATAGGCCACCCGTTGGAGGATCTGGGCGAAGGTCCAGTTCATGCTGAAGGCGTCCCCCTCGGAGAGGAGGCGGCCGTTCACCTCGGCGGTCATGCGGGCCCGGAGCACCTCCCCCTGGGGGGTGGCCACCAGGGTCAGTTCGTCCTTGGTCACCAGCCAGGGGCCCAGGGCCGTGGCGAAATCCTTGCCCTTGCTGGGGCCCAGGGAAAGCTTCATCTCCTCCATCTGCAGATGCCGAGCGCTCCAGTCGTTCATGATGGTGTAGCCGAAGATGGCGGCGTCGGCTTCCTCCAGAGAGGGGTTCTTCAGGGGGCGCCCCGTGACCACGGCCACTTCCAGCTCGTAATCCAGGCGATTCAGGTGGTGGTCCTGGACTTCCAGGGGGCCGGGACCGATCACCGCCTGGTGGTTGGTGAAGTAGGTGACCGGGAATTGGTCGAACTCGGGAATCATGTCCAGGCCTCGGTTGCGCCGGGCCGTGGCCACATGCTGCCGGAAGGCATAGCCATCCCGCATGGCCACGGGGTTGGGCAGGGGGGCTTTCAGGACGATGTCGCCCGCCGCCACGAGGGCGCCTAGGGGGGGCTGGGCCACCAGGTCCCGGGCCACGGGCATGAGCGCATCCTGCCGCCGG
>CAZPUI010000212.1:0-8354 GCA_964589695.1 uncultured Solibacteraceae bacterium
GCCCCCAGGGCCGCTTTCCATTTCGCAGGCCGGAATTGAATCGACGGGGTGGACGGGTAGCCGAAGGTCGAGGACGTCCAGTGGACGTCCGAGGCCGGTCCCGCTTGCGGGATCGGCGCGGCCAAACCCCGTCGCGCCCCGGAGGGAATTCCGGCATGCGGCTCCAAACTTTCGTCGCGGCCCCCAGGGCCGCTTTCCATTTCGCAGGCCGGAATTGAATCGACGGGGTGGACGTCCGAGGCCGCGGCGCGATTCCGGATTCCAGCGTCCTTCATCGCAAGCCTGCCTCCATGGGCTGAAGATTCCCGATTGGGCGTACCCTTTTCCATGCGCTGTCCAAAGGACCCGAGTCCTTCCCTTGGCGCTCGAAATGCTCAAACCTGGAGGTGGGACGATGTTCAGCCACACCGAGACCCTGGAACGTGCACGGGTCGCCCTGGAGCAGTGGCAGTCCGCGTCCAGACTGGCCCGCAGGAACCTGCTCCAGGCCTGGGCCCTGGAAGTGCGTCAAGCCGCCGACGAACTCGCGCAACTCATCACGGAGGAGACCAGCAAACCCATCACCCTGGCCCGGGGGGAAGTGGCCCGGGGACTGGACACCCTCCAGGCCACCCTCGAGGCGGTGGCGACCTTCGGGGAGGAGGCCCTTCCCTACGACCTCATGCCGGGGGCCGAGGGCTGCCGGGCCAGCTTTCGGCGCTTTCCCAGGGGCGTGGTCCTGGCCATCACCCCCTTCAACTTCCCCGTGAACCTGGCCCTGCACAAACTGGCACCCGCCCTCGCGGCCGGTTGCAGCGTGGTGTGGAAACCCTGTCCCCAGGCCCCCAGGACTTCCCAGCGGCTCTGGGCCACCTTCCAGGCTGCCTGCGGGGCGACCCAGGCCCCGGCCTCCCTGATCCAGGTGGCGGACGTCCCTCCCGAGGCTGCCCAGGCCCTGGCCTTGGATCCCGGAATCGCCGTGGTGAGTTTCACGGGCAGCGAACGGGTGGGCCTGCACCTCCGTCAGATCCTGGCTGGAAAACCCCTGACCCTGGAACTTGGAGGCAATGCCGCCGTGGTGCTGGATGAGGGGATCGACACGGCCCGTGCGGCCCGCCAGCTGGCCCCCGCTGCCGTAGCCGCCGCGGGGCAGAGCTGCTGCAAGGCCCAGCGATTCTACATCCATGAAAACCTCTGGGAGGCCTTCGTGCCCGCCTTCGTGGAGGCCGTGCGGGTCCTTCCCTGCGGGGACCCTTGGGACCCCGCCACGGTGGTGGGCCCCCTTATCGACCTTGGGGTGGCCCAGCGGGCGGACGAGGCCCTGGATCGAGCCGTCGCATCGGGCGCCCAGGTCCTGCTGCGGGGGCTCCGGCAGGGACGCCTCCTCCCTCCGGCCATCCTCACCGGTGTGGAGGACCTGGACCCCCTTTGCTGCGAGGAGGCCTTTGCCCCCGTGTCCATCCTGGTGCCCGTCCCCACTTTTGAGGAAGGCCTGCGCCGGGCCGCCGAGACCCGGTTCGGGTTGAGGGCCAGTGCCTACAGCCGGGATGCCCGGCACCTGCAGTTGGCCGCCTCGCGGCTCCGGGCTGGCGGGGTGCTCCTCAACCTGCCCCCGACCTTCCGACTGGACAGCGCCCCCTTCGGCGGTCTGGGAGCTTCCGGCCAGGGCCACAAAGGCCCCCGCTGGGCCATGGAGGCCTTCACGGAGGGGCGACTGATCGTCGAGGGACCGGCCTGAGGGTCCGGGTCAGCCGCAGGGGCCAAACCAAATTCCGTTGCGCGGTCAACTTACTTTTCTGCGGTCCCTTAGGCCGGTTCACTTGTGGGAGGGTTCAGGTGGTTTGATGCGAAGGCCTAGGTGATCTCCAGTTCCTCCAGCAACCTTCGCAGGAGGGCGCACTGGACCTTGGCTTTGGCCTTGTCCCGGGCCCGCAGGGCCTCCACCGTGCGCTGGAGGTTCTCCCGGAGGAGGGGCACCAGCTTGTGGTGCTCGGCATCCCCCTGCTTGAGTACCTCCACAAAGGTGGCGGCCAGATTGGGAACGAAGGCCCAGCGACCCTCCTCCACACAAATCCACGCATCCAGCACATCGCGGTCGGCCCACCGTAGGTTGCGTTCCCAGCTCACGGGCAGCTTGCCCGCCAAAAGGCCATAGGCATCCACCGCGCAGCGCGAAGCCTCGAGCCCCTTGGTGGTCTCCAGGAGGGCCACCAGGGTGGTCAAGGCCTCCTGCTCTTCCCGGGTCAGGGTCGGCAGGATGGTGGGTGCGAGGCGCTTCCAGTCGGCCTTCACCAGGGTCAAGCGCTCCTTAAGAAGGTAGGGTCGTTCCTCCACATGGGCTCCAGGCACGCCCTTGAGCCGTTTCAAGAACTGGCGGAAGGCCTGCTTGTGGGCCGAGGTGAGCTCCGCGGGCAGGGGCGGAGGAAGCTTGGGACGCACCACCGGGGGGGCCATGGAGTCTGCGGGGGGTGACACCACCGCGGTGGTGGGCAGTGCTTGGCCCTCCTGGAGTCGAAGGGTCAGGGAGAATTCCCCACGGTTATCCCCGTAGTAGCCCGGTTCGGGGGCATTGAAATTGGCGCCGTCCACGATGCCCACAAAGAAGCGGGTGGCTTGGGCGGGGACCTTGATCCGCTGGGGAATCCCTCCCTGGGCCAGGCCATCCCCCAGGTAGAAGGTCTGCCCAAGCCCGGGCTCCACCTCCAAGGCCCCCGTCCAGGAGGTGCAGTCCAGGCCCATGGGGGCGGGATCCATGGGCTCGGCATCCGAGAGGAAGACGCCCGTGAGGAACATTTGCCGCCGGGCATGCTTGAGCCCCGCCAAGCCGCGGTACGCACCCACATCCGTACTGCCGTTGCCAATGCAGCTGCCCCCCTCGGGTCCCAGGGTGGGATCCGCATCGACGCAGGCACCCTTGCCGGAGGCCGCCAGCACCGTGAGCACCTGGCCCGGCCCCGCAGTGAAGGCGAATCCCGGGGGAAGCACCCCGCCCCCACCCGGCAGCTCCGGCACGGCCTGCCGCCCAGCGGCAAAGATGTTCGCCCGCGCATCCACCTTGAGTGGGATGTCTGACGTGGTGGACGGGCTCTGCCCGGTCACCACGTGGGGTGCACGAGGGATTCGAGGCATGCCTCGGATCAGCGCGACCGCAGGGAGCAGGCGGTCCCCCTCGTTCAGGTCAGCCGGGGCCTGGGCGATCAGGCTCACCCCCATCAACACAGCCACACACCCTACGCTGCCAGCCATGGGAACCTCCTCGGTGAACGGGTGAACACGGTCCCAAGGCTAAACCCTGGGAGGGGTTCAGGCCAGGGCCTGCTCCAGATCGGCGATAATATCCGCCACCGTCTCGATGCCCACGGAGAGGCGCACGAGGCCATCGGCAATCCCAGCCTCCAGACGGCTCTCCCGGGGCATGCCGGCATGGGTCATGGACGCGGGGTGGCTGATGAGGGTCTCCACGCCCCCCAAGGACACCGCAAGCAGGGCCAGTCGCACGCGGTCCATGAGCTGGCGACCGGCCTCATACCCCCCTTGGACTTCGAAACTGATCATGGATCCGGGACCCGTCATCTGGGTTTTGGCCAACTCGAACTGAGGGTGACTGGGCAATCCGAGGTAGCGCACCCACGCGACCTTGGGATGCCGCTCCAACCAGGCAGCCACCTCCGCAGCATTGGCCTGGGCTCGCTCCACCCGCAGGCTCAGGGTCCGCAGGCCCCGGTGCACGAGCCAGGCCTGGTGGGGGTCCATGTTCGTGCCCAGGATCACCATCATGGGGCGCAGCTTTCGAAGCAACTCCTCACTGCCTGCGATGAGGATGCCCCCCACCACATCGGCATGGCCGTTGATGAACTTGGTCACGGAGTGGAGCACCACATCCGCCCCCATCTCCAGGGGGCGCTGGAGGACGGGACTCGCGAAGGTATTGTCCACCACCACCAGGGCCCCCCGGGCATGGGCGAAGGCGGCGGCGGCCTGCACATCCGTGACGGAGAGGGCCGGATTGGAAGGGCTCTCCAGGTAGAGCACCCGGGTGTTTGGCTTCCAGGCCCTTTCGATGTTGCCCAGGTCCGAGGTGTCCACCCAGGTGCTCTCCACCCCGAAGCGGCTGAAGTGCTTCTCCATGAGGCCGCGGGTGGGACCGTAGACCGAGGCGGTTCCCACCAGGTGATCCCCGGCGTTCAGCAGTGCCATGTAGACCGTCGTCACGGCCCCCATCCCCGATGCGGTGGCCACGGCCCCGACGCCTCCCTCCAGGTCGGCCACGGCGGCTTCCAGGGCCGATACGGTGGGGTTGCCGATGCGGGAGTAGATGTAGCCCGGTTCCTTGCCCGCAAACCTGTCCGCTCCCTGCTGGGCGTCCCTGAACACAAAGGTGCTGGTCTGGTAGATGGGTGTCACCGCGCTGCCCATGGGGTCAGCCAAATGCCCCCCGTGCACCTGACGCGTCTCGAAACCCTGCGGTACCTGGTCCATGTGCCCTCCCCAAGGCTCCATCATCCTCCGGGGATGGCACCTTAGACCACCAAGGTGTGGCAGGGAAGTCGAAGATGGAATTCAATGCCGGACTCTGGATCCTGCTGGAAGCCCACCTGACCTCCCAGGTAGACCTCTCCGAAGAGTTTCATGCCGTGGGTGCCCAACCCCCGACCCGGTTCACCCTTGGTGCTGAAAGAACGTTGGAAGACCTGGAGGGCCACCGCCTCGGGCATGAAGCCGGGATTGTGGACCCGGAAGGTCGGAGCCCCACCCTCCACGGCAAAGCTCACCCGCACCCGTTCTCCCTCGGCAATGGCCTCCAGGGCGTTCTTCACCATGTTCACCAACACCCGGAGGAGGATGGCCCGACCGGTCAGAAGCCGGTGGGTGCACCCCACAGGCAGGTCCAGACCTCGCCCACCAGCGGCGGCATTCCATTTGAAATGATCCAACAGTTCTGAGAACAGTCCGTCCACGGGAAATTCATGGGTCTCCACAAAGAGATCCCCCTGCTCCGCCATGGCCAGCAGTTCGTGGCTTATGACTTCCCGGGTCAGGTGATGGCTGAGGTCCACGATGTGCTGGGCGATGTCCTCGGACTGCGGGTGCTTCAGGGGCAGCACCTCGCTCCAGCCCTGGAGACTCTGGAGGGTGTTCTTCAGATCGTGGAAAAAGGTCCGCTCCAGGCAGGCCCGCCGCTTGGCATCGCTGATGTCCTGGAGCACGAAAATCAGCACCCTCCGCTCCCCAAGGTGCAGGGGGGTGGCCTTCACCCGAAACTCCAGGGACTTGGGTCGCGGGGTGCGTTCACAGCAGATCCGGCACTCCCCTTCCGCGGGCCGGTCCTCCACCAGGGAGGCCATCATGGCCAGATAGGCCCCGCAGTGCGCGCAGGCCTTGGACGTGCCGCACCCCTCGGGTCCCTCCACCGCGTGCTGACACTCCAGAACCTCCCCCGGGCGCAGGCCCCGGAGCCGGTCCTGATTGTCCACCTCAAGGTGCTGCAGGAGCTCAGGGCTCGCCGCCAGCACCTGCCGGGCCTCGTTCAGGATCAACACCCATCCCCCCACGGACTCCAGAATCACCTTGGCGATGGGATGGTCCACCACCGCAGCAGCCTGGACCAGGATGTCCTCGACCGAAGTTCGGACGCTACCGCCCACGGAATCCCACCCTGGAGCCCCCCCCGAAGCCATGACCGCCTCAGGACCGGAACTGCGAACTGAGGGTGAGGAGTCCCGTGCTCACCTGTTCGAGTTCCCGGGCGGTCCGTGCGATCTCATCCACCGTGGCGCTGAGCTCCGTGGCTGCCGAAGCGTTCTGGGAGGCTTCGGTGGAGCCCAGCTCCACCTGTTGCGCCACCTCCTCGCTGGCACTGATTTGTTCGCTGGCGGCCATGCCCACCGACTCGGTCATCTGGCTAAGGTGGCCGATGTGGTCCCGGATTCTGGCCAGGGCATCCACCGCCTCCTGCACCGTGGCGCGCCCCTGTTCCACGGCAAAGTTGGATTCCTCGATGAGCCGAGCGATTTCCTTGGCGGCCTGGGCCGAGCGCTCCGCCAGCTTGCGGACCTCCTCGGCCACCACCGCAAAGCCCTTCCCATGCTGCCCGGCCTTGGCCGCCTCGATGGCCGCATTGAGGCTCAGCAGGTTGGTCTGGCGGGCGATGTCCTGGATCACCCGCACCGCCTTCACCACTTGGCTGGTGGTGTTCTCCACCTGGGACATGGCCCGCAGGGCGGCTTCTCCCGACCGGTCCCCGGTGCGGGTGACTTCCACCGCTTCGTGGCTGCGGCGCTGGCTGTCCTTCACGTGGCCTGCCACCTCCCGAATGGAAGCCGAAAGCTCCGTGGTGGCGGAGGCCATGCGCTCGGAAGCGCTTCGCTGGTTCTCCGCGCTCCTGGCCACCTCCCGGCTGGCTTCACTGATCTGCACCGCGGCATTCGTGTAGCTGGCGGCCTGGTGGGCCATCTGCATGGCCTCCCAGCGGATGCGATTGATGAGGGCCTTCAGGTTGCCCTGCATCTCCTTCACGACCCCCAGCAGGCTTTGGGTATCTCCAGCCCGGGTCACCACATCCGCCCTGAGGTCACCCTGGGAGATCTTGCGCAGCACCTCCACGGCATAGCTCGGGTCCCCACCGAACTGGACCTTGAGAATCCAATCCAGCACCCAGGAACCTGCCCAGACCCCCAGCACCCCGAGTCCACCCCCCACCCACAGGGCCAGGAGCGTGTTCCTTCGGGCCTCGGCCAGGACCCCAGGATTTGTTTCCCCCACCGCGGGCAGGGTCAGTCCGATCCAAAGGAGCACGGCCAGGAACACCAGGCCGCCCACCAGTCCACTCATGAGCATGCGGCGGTGGAAGGACAGGCCCTTGAAGGGCACCCAGGGAGGCCGGGTGACTTCGGCCAGACTCTTCCCGGCGCGCAGGGCGGCGTAGAGCTGATCCGCCTCCCGGATCTGCTCCCGGGAAGGGATGCTGCGAACGGAAATGTAGCCGATGGTCCGATTGCCGTCCTTGATGGGGGTGATGGCAGCGTCCACCCAGTAGTAGTCACCGTTCTTGCAGCGGTTCTTCACAATCCCGTGCCAGGGTTTGCCAGCCTGAATGGTGTCCCACAGGAGCTTATAGGCCTCCGGGGGCATGTCGGGATGACGAATGATGTTGTGGGGCTGGCCCAGCAGTTCATCCTCCCGGAACCCGCTGATTCGAAGGAATTCATCGTTCACCGTCATGATCCGACCTTGAAGATCGGTGGTGGAGACAATGAAGGTGCCTTCCTTCATAAGTCGTTCGACCTGGGTGACGGGCTGATTGTTGCGCATGGCTGTCCTCGGAGACGCGGATTCGAGGCTCAATTCTTCGGCCAAGGGATCCACCGGGATGAATTCAGTCCCGTTTCCGTGCCACGTGCAGGGCCACGATGCCCCCGCTCAGATTCATCCAACGCACCCCCTCGAAGCCCGCAGCCCGCAGTTCATCCGCCAAGGCAGCCTGGTCCGGGAAGGCCTGGATGCTGTCCGGAAGGTACTGGTAGGCCGAAGGGTTGGGACTGAGCAGGCCCCCCACCAGCGGCAGGAACCAGCGGCCATAGGCCCGGTTGAGCAGGCGAAGCCAGCCCCACCGGGGCCGGGAAAACTCCAGGATGGTGAGCTGGCCCCCGGAACGCAGCACCCGCAGGAACTCGCCGTAGGCCCGGGCCCGGTCCTCCACGTTGCGGATGCCGTAGCAGATCGTCACCCCATCAAAGGACGCATCCCTGAAGGGCAGGCATTGGGCATCGGCCCCCACCGAGCCCAGGATCCTGGAATCTAGACCGGAGCGTCTGAACTTGGTGGGCCCCCGATGCAGCATGGCCAAGGTGAAGTCCGAGGTGAGGACCTCCGCCCCTCGCCGGGCCAGCGCCAGGGAACTGTCCCCGGTGCCCGCAGCCACATCCAGGATCCGGCGACCGGGAGCCGCGCCACTGGCCCGGGCCATCCGTCGCCACCACCACCCATCCAGCCCAAAGGACAGGAGGTGGTTCAGGAGGTCGTAGCGCCCCGAAATGCCCGTGAACATGGCCTGGATGTCGGAGGAACGCGGCATGGGGGCATTGTGCCATGGGCTTCCCTCGGATCGTTCGGTAGAATGTCCTCTTTGGCTTCTGGAGACCCCATGGAGATTGGCACACAGGACATCATCAAAGGCGGGGCCTTCCTCGTCTCTCCCATCGGCTCCCAGCCCCAGTTCACGCCGGAGGAACTGAGTGACGAGGCCAGGGAGATCGGCGGGGCCGCCCGGGACTTCATGGAAGGCGAAGTCGTTCCCATGAGTGCCCGGATCGACAGCCCGGACTTCTCCCTGACGGTGGAACTCGTCAAGAAGGCCGGCGAGATGGGCCTGCTCT
>CAZPUI010000213.1:0-8334 GCA_964589695.1 uncultured Solibacteraceae bacterium
GGAAAGCCCGTCACGGTCCACCAGCACGGGAGTGAACTGGTGATCCTGCTCCCCAAAGAGGCGCCGGATCCCAACGCCTCGGTGGTGATGGTGGGGGTTTCGGGCAAGGCCGATGTGGGTTTGGCCCCAGAGATCGCCGACACGGCCCCCATCTTCATCGGCAACACCGAGGTGCAGGTCCGCACTGGGCGGGACCATGTCCAGTTGCGGGCCACCACGGACGGAACCGACCCCACGGCCCAGAGCCCCCTGGTGGCCCAGGGCAAGGTGCCCATCGACCATACCTGCACCGTGAAGGTGCGCGCCTTCCGCGGAGGGGTGGCCGTGAGCCCCGTGGCCTCCGCCCAGTTCACCAGGGTGGAACCCCGACCCGCCGTGGCTGTGGCCGAGGGGCACCAAGGGCTTCAGTGCGCGGTCTTCGAAGGCGACTTCACCACCTGTGCGGACCTGAAGGGTCCTGTGCGCAGCCTGGTGGTGCCTGGGTTTGGTCTCACGCCCCGACCCCGGGAGGAACGCTTCGGCCTGCGCTTTGAAGGCTTCCTGCGCGTGCCCAGGGAAGGGGTCTTCCGGTTCAGCACCCTGAGTGACGATGGAAGTTGCCTGTGGATCGACGGGGCCAAGGTGGTGGACAACGATGGGCCCCACGGCCCCCGGGAGCGCCAGGGCCTGGTGGCCCTGGCCAAGGGCTGGCACCGGATCCGGGTGGACTATGTGCAGGGCACCGGGGGCTCGGAGTTGAAGGTCCACTGGCAGGGACCGGATGTGCCCCGGCAGCCCATCGGCGACAATGACCTGCAGCACTGACCCAGGCAACCCATGCGCGCCTTGCTTGTCCTTCCCCTGACCCTGACCCTGACCCTGGCGGCCGCCGAGGGGCACCTCCTCACCCAGCCCGAGCGTCGCAGGGCCGTGGAGGTGCGCTTCATTCGCACCCGGCTCTTGGCGCGGCAACGGGATGCCCAGCTCTTCGGGGTCATGGCCAAAGGTCTGACGGTGCCGGAGCGGGAGGCGCTCCAGTACCTCTACGCCTACATGCCCCTGGGGGACCTGGCGGACCAGGAGGGGGGGCGGTTCCTCCGGGCCGTGCGGGCGACCCTGGAGGCCCGGGCCCGCATGCCATGGGGTTCGAAAGTGCCCGAGGACCTGTTCCTGAGCTACGTCCTGCCCCTGCGCGTGAACACGGAGGATCTGGACGAGGCGCGCCCGGTGCTCTGGGCGGCCCTTCGGGAGCGGGTCAAGGGACTCACCATGGAGGCCGCCGCCCTGGAGGTGAACCACTGGTGCCAGGAGCGGGTGACCTACCAGCCCTCGGACGTCCGCACCAGCGGGCCCCTGGCCACCTTGCGCACCACCTGGGGCCGCTGTGGCGAAGAGAGCACCGTCCTGGTGGCGGCCCTGCGGGCCGTGGGCCTCCCGGCCCGGCAGGTCTACACCCCCCGGTGGGCCCACGTGGACGACAACCATGCCTGGGTGGAGGTATGGGTGGATGGGAAGTGGCGGTACATGGGGGCCTGCGAGCCTGAACCCAAACTCGACATGGCCTGGTTCCGGGAGCCTTCGCGGCGGGCCATGATGGTCCACTGCAAGGTTTTTGGCGGCAGTTCCAGCACGGACTTCAAGGTCCGCAGCACCCCCTGGTTCGACGAGATCCAGGTGCTGCCCACCTACGCCCCCATGGTGGAGCGCCGGGTGCGGGTGGTGGATTTCGCCGGGAAGCCCGTGGAGGGGGCCACGGTGGAGTTTGGAGTCTTCAACTACTCGGAGTTCTTCCCCCTGGCCTCTCCCACCACCGGTCGGCTGGGAATGGCCAGTCTGCCCACAGGGAAGGGCGATCTCCGAATCTGGGCCCGCAAGGGCACCTGGGTGGGTTCGGCGTTGCTGCCTGCCAATGCCCCGGAGGTCACGGTGCGCCTGGCCCCCTTCGCGCCCCAGGAGAAAGTGGAGGTCCTGGATGTCCACCCTCCCCTGGAACCCTGGCCCCAGCCCAGTCTGGCGGAGCGGGCGGCACGCCAGCAGAACCTGGCCCGGGTGGCGGAGGGGAACCGTCAGCGGGAGGCCATCCTGGCCACTTTCCTTTCCAAGTCCCGTGCCCTGGCCCTGGCCCAGGAGCTGGGGGTCGAGGGCGAGGTGCTCGGCCGCGTCCTCCCCGCCAGCCAGGGCAACCACGCCGAAATCCTGCGCTTCCTCCGGGAGACCCCCGGGCCCCGGAGGGGGCTCGCCCTGGATCTCCTGAACCTGGTCTCCGCCAAGGACCTGCGGGACACCCCGGCGGAGGTCCTGCGGGACCATCTCGAGGGGGCCCTGGCGGTGGGTGCCGACCTGGCCCGCAGGGATCCCGAGGCCTTCAAGGCCTGGGTGCTCTGCCCGCGCATCCATCACGAAATGCTCACGCCGTGGCGCAGCGGGCTGAGGAAGGTGCTTCCCGCCCAGCTGCTGGGGGACCTACAGAAGGAACCCGCCCGGGCCGTCGCCTGGTTGCGGACCCGACTGAGGATTGATGCAAATGCCAACTGGTACGGGGTGCCCATGCGCCCCCTGGGCACCTTGGAGCTGGGGGTGGCGGATGAACGGGGTCGGGACATGCTCCTGGTGGCCCTTCTCCGCACCGCGGGCGTGCCGGCCCGGCTGGAGCCCGGCACCCACGTGCCTCAGTTCCAGGTTCAGGGCGTCTGGCGAACCGTGCATTGGACGGGCCAGGCCCCCGCCGAGGTCCCCTCCGGCCTGGTGAAGCTCTCCGGCAACCCGGAGGTGACCCCCGTGTACCCGGTGCACTTCGCCCTTTCCCGCTTCCGCGAGGGACGCTTCGAGACCCTGGACTTCGAGGACCGGCCCTGGGCTTCCTTCCAGCAGGGGCTGCAGCTGCCTGCGGGGTCTTACTGCCTCACCACCACCACCCGGGAGGACGATGGCAGCGTGCGGGCCCGGCTGCAGTACTTCGACCTGAAGGTCGGCAGCACCCGCGACCTGCCCCTGGTCTTCCAGCCCTCCCAGGCCCCCGCCAGGGTGCTGGGCCGAGTGGAGCTGGGCCAGCTCGCCTTCAAGGGTTTGGTGGAGGGTGCCCCCGTGGAGCTCGCCGTTCCGGTTGCTCCGGGACGAAAGGCGCCGACCTGTGTGGTTCAGGGGCCCGAGGTCGACCTGGCCAGGACCACGGGGGGCAAGGGCCTGGTCTTGGCCTGGGTTGGCCTGGGGGATGAACCCACCAACCATCTGCTGGCGGACCTGGAGCGGCTTCGACCGGTCTTCGAGAAGTGGGGAGGCGGTCTCGCCCTGGTCCTGCCCCAGGTGCCTGAACCCGGTGCCCGGATCCTGGATCGGGTCAAGGACCTGGCGAACCAGAGCCGGCTGGTGCTGGATGAAGGCGGCCAGCTTCGGAAGCGGGTTCTGGAAGGTCTAGGCAAGGGCCCCGGCGGACCCCTCCCCTGCATCCTGGGAATCTCCAGAACGGGCGAGGTGGTCTACCTGAGCGAGGGCTATCGGATCGGCGCGGGGGAACAGGTGCTCAAGGCCATTCGGAAGCTGGACCGGTAGGGGCCGTCGGCCCGGAACCGGTGCCGTCTTCGCGCCCTCCCAAGGTGGGGTGTTCCGAAGGGGGGCCCTGGAGGCCCACCTACACCCAGGCCTCCTGGCGCAGTTCGCCATCGATGCCCACGATGATGGCCTTGATGGGAACCTTCCGGGTGGCCTTGGCCACCGCTTCCCGGGCGGTGCGCAGCAGTCCTCCACAGCAGGGGACTTCCATGATCATCACCGTGAGGGTATTGATCTGGCCCTGGTCCACGAGGGCCGTCAGCTTGTCCAGGTAGATCTCCTGGTTGGAGTCCAGCTTGGGACAGGCGATGGCCAGTTTCTTGCCCGCCAGGTGCGTCTGGTTGAAGTTCGCCATGGCGAAGGCCACGCAGTCCGCCGCCAACAGAAGGTCGGCCATCTGGAAGGCGGGGTTCATGGGGCTGATGAGGTGAAGCTGGACGGGCCACTGGGTGAGCTGGCTCACCAGGCCCTCCTGGGGCTCGGCTGCTGCGGGGGTGCGGTCGAGGGTACGGGGGGCAGAACCGGGGCAGCCCTGGTGCATGGTGCGCTCCTTATAAGCGGGGATGGGGATTTGGAGTTCATCGAGGTAGGCCAAGGCCTGGTTCAGGAAGGTGGTCTGCCCGTGTTCGTGGAGGTGCTTGAGGTGGGCCTTGAGGGTGTTGACCCCCTTGGGAAGGAGCTGGTCCAGGGTGGCCCGCTCGTCATAGGGCTCCGCCTCTCGCTCCTCCACGGTGATGGCGCCCACATGACAGCTGCCGATGCAGGCCCCGAGCCCATCGCAGGTGATCTCGGACACCAGCCGGGCCTTGCCATCGATCATCTGCAGGGCCCCCTCGGGGCAGCCTTCGCAGCATTCACCGCAGCCGTCGCATTTGGTCTCGTCGATTCGGATGATCTGGCGTTTCATGGCTTTTCCTTCCTGAGTCAGGTTCGGCTTCAAGGACCTCGCCTGCCTTGATGGGTATCAAGTGATGCAAGAAAGCTTGAAGGGGCGGCGATCCTGGCACACTGGCTTGGATGCGCCCGCCCCTCTTCGATGCCCACTGCCACCTTCAGGACGCTCGGATTGGCGCCGGTCTGGAGGGTATGCTCGGACGCGCCCGGGTGGCGGGCGTCCAGGGCTTTGCCGTGTGCGGGTGCCGCCCCTCGGATTGGCCCCGGGTGCTCGAGTTGGCCCAGGCGCACTCGGATGTGCTGCCCTTTCTGGGATTGCACCCCTGGTACGTGGCCGAAGCCCCGTCGGATTGGCTGGAGCAATTGCGTGGCCTGGCCCAGCGCCATGCCATTGGCATCGGGGAGTGCGGCCTGGACTTCGCCCTGGAGGTCTACGATGGTGCCCAACAGCTCGAGGTGCTCAGGGCTCACCTCCGGCTGGCTCGGGAACTGGGGCGTCCCCTTTCGCTCCATTGCCGCAAGGCCTGGGAGGGGCTGGCCCTCCTGGTGCAGGAGGAAGGGTTGCCCGCCCCCGGTGGCCTCGTCCATGCCTTTTCCGGTTCCCCGGAGGTGGCCCGTCGGCTCCAGAGGCTGGGCCTTCACCTCAGCTTCGGCTGCGGCCTCGCCCAGGCTTCCCATCGGCGCGCGGCCCGTGGCCTGCAGGCCGTGGCCCCGGATCGGCTCCTCTTCGAAACCGACAGCCCCGACCTGGCCCCCAGGCATCTCCCTGGGTACGGGCAGGGGCGACTGAACGAGCCCGCCAACCTTCGCTTGGTCCTGGAAGCCGCTGCGGCGCTGAGGGGCGAGGACCCCTATGCCCTCGCCGAACAGGTGTGGGCCAATGGTCAGAGGATGTTCGCGGGGCTTAGCGCAGCCGCTCCCACAGGAAGGTGAAGGCCAGGGCGCTCATGTGGGCGCGTTGTTCGGCGGTGGCTGTCTGGCCGTGGCCGCCCTCCGTGTTTTCGAAATAGCTCACATCCGCCCCCAGGGCTGCCAGCTTCTCCACCATGCGCCGGGCGTGGCCGGGGTGGACCCGATCGTCCCGGGTGTTGGTGAGGAAGAGGGTGGGGGGATAGGTCACACCTGGCTTGAGGTTGTGGATGGGCGAGATGCCCTTCAGGTAGGCCCAGTCCCGGGACTTGTCAGGATCGCCGTATTCATCGATCCAGGCGGCCCCCGCCAGGAGCTTGGTGTACCGCTGCATGTCCAGGAGCGGGACCTGGGCCACGAGGGCCCCGAAATGGTCCGGGTAGCGGGTGAGCATGTTGCCCATGAGCAGGCCGCCATTGCTGGCGCCAATGGCGCCAAGGTGCTTGGGGGAGGTGACCCGGCGCTTGACCAGATCCTCGGCCACGGCCGCAAAGTCCTCGTAGGCACGGGGTCGCTTCTCCTTCAGGGCGCCTTGGTGCCAGGCGGGGCCGTACTCCGCGCCGCCCCGGATATTGGCGACCACGTAAATGCCTCCCTTGCGGAGCCAGCCGGGACCCACCAGTCCCAGGTAGGTGGGGAGCTGGGATTCCTCGAACCCGCCGTAGCCCCAGAGGAGGGTCGGGGTCCGTCCATCCAAGGCCGGATGCTTGGGCCCGATCTGGAAATAGGGCACCTGGGTACCATCCTTGGAGGTGGCAAAGTGCTGGGTCACTGCCAGATCCCCGGTTTCGAAGCGCTCCGCGGTGGCCTTCAGCACCCGAAGGGGAGTCCCAAGGTTGCCATGCAGCAGCCGCGGGGGGGTGAGGAACCCCCCCTCCGTGATCCAGATTTCATTCGAATGCTCGGCGTCCACGGCCTGAACCGCGGCGGTGGCCATCTCCTGGAGTCCCTTCAAGGGTTGTCGGGACCACTGCTTGGGGCCGGGGGTGAAGATCCAGACCCGGTTCTTGACATGCTCGAGGGTGGTGATCACCAGATGGTGCCTTGTCCAGCAGGTGGCGGCGATGGAGGTGCCTTGGGTGGGTTCAAAGACCAGGTGGAAGTCCCTGCGGCCAGCCAGGAAATCCTCGAAGGGAATGGCCAGGAGGCAGCCGGCCCGGTAGGCCTTGCCGCCGACCTTCCAGGGACTGCGCAGTTCCACCGTCATCCACTCCCGATGGAAGGTGGGGAGGGCGTCGGACGGCAGGGGGACCTTCTGGATCCGCCCCTCCTTTCGGCGAAGGTAGAGTTCGGTCGCGAAAAAGCCCAGATCCCGCTGGAGGAAATCCCGTTCAAAACCTGGGGTGGCGTCGCGCCAGCCCCCCACCTGGTAGTCCGTGACCTGGCCTCGGAAGACCACGGGGGCCTGCTTCAGGGCTTTTCCCCGGGTCCAGAGCTTGACCAGCCTCGGGTAGCCCGCCTCGGTGAGGGATCCCTTGCCGAAGTCCGTGGCCACATAGACGTGGTCCCGATCGATCCAGCTCAAGTTGCCTTTGGCTTCCTTCAGGTTGAAGCCATCCTCCACAAACCGTCGGCTTGGGAGGTCGAATTCCCGCACCACCACGGCATCGGCGCCCCCTCGGGAGAGACTCACCAGGGCGCGGGTGCCATCCCTGGGCAGGATCTGGGCATCCCCCCACACCCAGTTCTCCTTTTCGCGGAGGGCCAGAGCGTCCAGGTCCAGCAGCGTCTCCCAGGCTGGATCCGCCTTGGCGAATTCATCCACTGGGGTGCGTCGCCAGATGCCCAGGGGATGGGCGGCATCCTTCCAAAAATTGTAGAGATGCCCTCCCACCTGCACCAAGGTGGGCAGGCGGGATTCAGAGTTCAGTTCCCGGAGCAGGGTGCCCCTTAGGGTCTGGAAGGCCGTACCTTGGGTGAGCTTCTGGAGGGTGGCCTCGTTCCGAGCCTTCACCCAGGCCAGGGACTTTTCGCCCAGGAGATCCTCGAGGTACAGGGTAGGGTCCGTGGAAGGGGAGGCGACCGCCGCCCGTGGGGTCTGGGCCCAGGCCCCGAGGGCCAGCGTCAGCGACAGGGCGAGGCGGTGAAAAAACATCGGTCCCTCGGGAAAGGTGGCTTGAGTTTACATGGAACCCGCGCCTGACGCGTGCGAAGCCTCCTGGCAAAGGCCTCCTTCCACGCGATCAGGCCCTAGGACCTGGGGGCTACCTCTGGGCCAGGGAAGCCTTCGGGCGCGACCTTGCGATGAATTCCCTGGCCCGCGGAGTGCGCTCCGGTCAGGGCGCGAATCTTCCCGCCTGGGGTCGGCTGCGTCACCATGGGGCGATCCTTCCCGAGGCGAGCCATGTCCAACCACGACGACCATCTAAAGGGCAGTGAATCTCGGCTCTGGGACCTCATCCGGCAACGGACCCAACCTGGGACGGACAAGGCGGCCCTGGATGCCCGCATCTGGGACCTCTTCGGGGACACCTGGTCCATCATGTTCACGGATCTTTCGGGCTTCTCCCGGCAGACGGCCCGTTTCGGCATCACCCACTTCCTTCAGATCATCCACGAGCAGAAGCGCCTGCTGCTGCCCATCGTGGCGGCCCATGACGGGATCCTGGTCAAGGTCGAGGCCGACAGCTTCCTCATCCTCTTCCGGCGCCCCTCCACGGCCCTGCGCTGTGCCCTGGCCATGCAGCACGCCTGCCAGATCTACAACCGGGACCGGGTGGAGGAGGAGCAGGTGCTCCTGTGTCTCGGCATCGGTCACGGTCGCATCCTCAAGATCGGGGATTCCGATGTCTACGGTGCGGAGGTGAATGCGGCCTCAAAGTTGGGGGAGGACACCGCCAAATCCCACGAGATCCTCGTGACGGAGGCTGCCCGGGAGGCCGCAGGGGAGGTCGAGGGCATCCTGGGCTACGAACTGCTCGAGGCCGCCATTCCTGGTTCGGAACGAAATTTTCGAGCGAAGTACCATCGGGTTTGACAGTGTTGACCCAAGGTCAATAATCT
>CAZPUI010000214.1:0-8276 GCA_964589695.1 uncultured Solibacteraceae bacterium
AGGGCGTGGATCAGGATCTAGCATTCCGCTTGATTGACGCTGTCCACCAGCGCTTTGGTGAATGAGTCCGACGGGACCCTTCATCGAACCCCGCGTCCCTTCCAACCCCGAGGTGCCCCGCTCCATGCTTCGAATCAACCAGTTTGCAAAAGACGTCGGCGTGACCAATCACGACGTGATTGAAGTGATGGAGAAGCGCCTCGGCATACCGGGGAAGAGCCACAGCTCCAACTTGACCGACGACCAGATCTCGCAGCTTAGGCGCATCTTCGATGCCCGGTCCCGCGGGAGTGAAGAGGAGACGCCCCTGGGTCTGCATCGCCCCACCGCCACGATCCGGGTGGTCAAGGCCACACCGCCCTCACAGCCCCAGCCCGAGCCCCCCCGGCCTGCGCCCATTCTGCTCCGCAAGGCCGAGCCCGCCCCTGTGGCTCCTTCGGTCGCGCCTTCCGAACCCGCCCCGGTCCCGGTCTCCGCGCCGGCCCCGCCTGCGGTGCAGGCCCCGCCTGTGGTGGAGACCAAGCCCGTGGTGGAGGTCAAACCCATGGCCGAAGTTAAGCCCGTGGCCGAAGTCAGGCCCGAACCCGCTCCCAGCGCGCCGGTGGCGGAGCCGTCGGCGCCTCGGCCCCGGATTGAGCGTGCCCCGGAGCCTCCAGCGGTGACACCCGAGCCGCCCCCTGCACCCCCCCCGCCTTCCGTCCAGGTCGCGGCCCAGCCCCCTGCCCAGACGCCGCCCCATGAGTTCAGCAGGCTCCGGGTCTCGGCCACCCCCGCGCCTGCCCCCAAGCCCCAAGCCCCCGCACGCTACATTCAACTTCCCCAGCAAAACCCACAGGCCCAGCGACCCCGGGCCGAGTCCGGAGCCAAGCCCGTGCTTCAGCGATCGGGGCAGCAGCCTCCCAGCAACGTGCAACGCAGTGGACAGCCTCAGCCCGAGCGCGCCGTTCTTCCCATGGCCACCAACACGGGCAAGGGCGAGATCAAGCACGAGCAGGCTCCGCCCCAGCCACCTGCCCGCACGAACCGGCTTCAGAACTTACCGAGTTTGAGTGAATTGCAGCCGGATCAATCCTTCACCAAGATCAAGATGTCCGACACGCCGGCCCCTGCACCCAGACCCCAGGAGCCTGCACGGTACATCCAGCTACCCCAGCCCCGCAGCCCCCAAAGCAGTGCCCGACCCGGGCAGCGCCCCGGTGGCCCCGGGGGGCCGGGTGGGTCCCGCCCCAGTGGTCCCGGTGGACCCAACCGTGGCCCCGGCGGCCCCGGGCGCGGGCCGGGTGGTCCTGGCGGACCCCGACCCGGAGGTGGACCCGGTGGACCTCGTCCCGGCGGCCCTGGCCGACCCGGTGGCCCCGGACGCAGCCCCCTGGGAGGGGTTCCCGTGGCACCTGTGGATCCGAATGCCCAGAAGGGACCCGGCCGCAGCGGGCACTTCGCGGGCAAGCGCAAGGATGACAAACGCAGCCGTGCCGCGCGCCAGGCCGAGGAAATGGAGCTCAAGCTTCGTCAGCCCCGAAGCCGGGCCCAGATGATCGCCACGGAATTCATCGAGTCCGAACTTGGCATCGCCATGCTTTCGGAAGGCGTGACCGTCAAGGAACTTGCGGACAAGTGCAACCGCCCTGCCAAGGATGTGGTGGCCAAGCTTCTCCACCGCGGCATCTTCGCCACGATCAACCAGCCCCTGGACACGGATCTCGCCAAGGAGATCGCTCGGGAGTTCGGCTATCTGGCGGACATCGTCTCCTTTGAAGAGGATGCCCAGATGATGGCGGAAGAGGCCGCCGGTGAGGCCGCGGGCGAGAAGATCTCCCGTCCTCCCGTGGTCACCATCATGGGCCACGTGGACCACGGAAAGACCTCCCTCCTGGACGCCATTCGCCACACCAAGGTGGCGGCGGGCGAAGCGGGGGGCATCACCCAGGCCATCGGGGCCTATCACGTCGATGTGATGGACCCCAACACCCAGGAAATGCGCCAGGTGGTCTTCATCGACACCCCAGGCCACGAGGCCTTCACCAAGATGCGGGCCCGGGGCACCAAGGTCACGGACATCGTGGTGCTGGTGGTGGCGGCGGATGATGGCGTCATGCCACAGACCATCGAGGCCATCAACCACACGAAGGCCGCGGGCGTTCCCATGGTTGTGGCCATCAACAAGATCGACAAGGCCTCCGCGGACCCCGACCGGGTTCAGCAGATGCTCCTCCAGCACAGCATCCAGACGGAAAACCTGGGGGGCGATGTTCCTTCGGTGAACGTTTCGGCCAAGAGCCGTCAGGGCCTGGACCAGCTGTTGGAAATGCTCCTGCTGGTGGCCGACCTCAAGGACCTCAAGGCCGTTTACGACGCACCCGCCGCCGGTTCCGTGCTGGAAGCCAAGCTGGATCGAGGCCGCGGTGCCGTGGCCACGGTGCTGGTGCAACAGGGTACCCTCCGAGCCGGGGACATCTTCGTCGCCGGGGCCACCATGGGCCGCGTGCGGGCCATGTTCGACGATCGGGGTAACAAGGTCACCGAAGCTGGACCCTCCACGGCCGTCCAGATCCTGGGCTTCGAGAATGTGGCCGTTTCGGGCGACAGTTTCCAGGTCGTCGAGAACGAAACCAAGGGACGCCAGATCGTGACCTTCCGCCAGGACCTGGCCAAGCATGCCGCCCAGTCCAAGCAGCGCGTCACCCTGGAGAACATCTTCAGCACCCTGAAGGACGGCGAGATGAAGGAGTTGCCCCTCATCGTCAAAGCCGACACCCAGGGCTCGGTGGAATCCCTTGTGGGCAGCCTCGAGAAGCTCAGCACGGAAAAGGTCCGGGTGCGCATCATCCATGCCGCCGCGGGCACCGTCACGAAGAACGACGTCCTCCTGGCCGAGGCCTCCAGCGCCATCGTCATTGCCTTTGGCGTGAAGAGCGAGCGGGAAGCCGAGGACCTGGCACGGGAAGACAACATCGACCTTCGCTTCCACGACATCATCTACAAGGTGACGGAAGAAGTGTCCGCCGCCATGCTTGGACTCCTGGATGCCACGGAACGCGAGGTCATTCAGGGACAGGCGGAAGTTCGGCAGGTCTTCAAGGTCCAGAAGACCGCCGTCGCTGGTGCCTACGTCCAGGAGGGCAAGGCCCACCGATCCTTCAAGGCCCGGGTCAAGCGCGGGAAGGATGTGCTCTGGGAAGGATCCATCAAGACGCTTCGCCGCTTCAAGGACGATGTCAACGAGGTCAAGGCTGGGTTCGAATTCGGCATTGGTTTCGAGGGCTTCGACGATCTCCGGGAAGGCGACTCCATCGAGTTCTTCTCCAAGGAGAAGGTGGCGGCCACCAGCCTCAACTAGGGGCTGCTCCGGAACCCAAGGGACCCTGGAGACACCCAGGGATGGAGCAGGTGCGACCATGACAAGGAAAACCACTCAGCGGCAACGGGGCTTCACGCTCCTGGAACTCCTCACGGTGATGACCATCCTGGCCATCCTGAGCACCGTGGGGATCGTGGGCTACAAGCACAGCATCAAGGCGAGCAAAGAGGCGGTCCTGAAGGAGAACCTCTTTCTGCTCAACCACGCCCTGGAGCAGCACCGCACGGACCGCGGCAAATACCCTTCCTCCCTCGAAGAGCTGGTGAACGTCGGCTACATCCGCGCCATTCCCCCCGACCCCATCACTGGGAAAAAGGAATGGACCCAGGAACTGGAGCCCCCCGATCCCGACAATCCCGAGTCGGAGGGGGGCATCTGGAAGGTGCGCAGCACCTCCACCGACCCTGGCTCCGATGGCACGCCTTACAACGAGTGGGGCTGAGCCACCTCACCTGGGTGTCGACGAGGGTTTGGTGTGCAAAGCGCTCCGTGTGGGGTAGCCCCGCACGGAGCGCACAGCTGCCCTCGCAGTTAGCCAGGACCTGAACGGTTGCTCAGTGATTAGATGCCCTGGATCAGCGCAGACGACTATTGCCACCCGTGACGGAGCCACCGAGGCTTGACTGGTCGCTGAGTCGAATACGACAGGGGCTGATCTGCCCATCCACCCTGGAGAAAACCCAGGAACCCATGAAAGGATGTGGGCACCCTGGGATGGAACAGGAGGACCCATGGGTGGGAAGGCGAATAAGCAGCAGCAGGGTTTTACGCTTCTTGAGCTCCTTACGGTGATGACCATCTTGGCCATTCTAAGTTCCGTGGGAATCGTGGGGTACAAGCACAGCATCAAGGCTTCGAAAGAGTCGGTGCTCAAGGCGAATTTGTATTTCATTCATCACGCACTGGAACAACACCGCACCGATCGCGGCAAATACCCCGCATCCCTTGAAGAACTGGTGAATGTTGGCTATATCCGGGCCGTTCCCATCGATCCTATTACCGGCAAGAAGGAATGGCACCAGGAAGTGGAGCCTCCGGATCCCGACACTGAAGGCCAAGAGCCTGGCATCTGGAAGGTGCGCAGCACCTCCACCGACCCTGGCTCCGATGGAACGCCCTACAACGAGTGGGGCTGAGCTGCTGGTATCAGGGAGCGGTCATCTCCCAAGGCTCCAGGGCCCTGGGGGCAGGTGGGGCTGGAATCAAGTCCTTGAGCCAGTCGCGCAGGTCTTCGGTACCCTGGCGCGTGAGGGCGCAGGCCATGACCGCTTCGGGATGGCGCCGCTTGAGGTCCAGTTTGTGGGGTCGGGTCAGGCGGTCCACCTGATTGAGCACCAGCAGACCGGGATGGTCTCCGCACCCGATTTCTGAAAGGGTGGAGGTCACCACCCTGAGGTGATCCTCCAGTTCGGGGTGGGCGGCATCCGCCACCACGAGCAGGGCGTCGGCGGTGCGAACCTCCCCAAGGGTCGATCGGAAGGCCGCCACCAACTGGTGCGGAAGCTTGCGGATGAAGCCCACGGTGTCCGAGATCAGGGCCTGGAGGGGCTGTCCTGTCGCCTCGTCGGTGCCCAGGAAGGCCTTGCGGGTGGTGGTGTCCAGGGTGGCGAAGAGCCGGTCCTCGGGTTCCCCTTCCCCCGTCAGGGCCCGCAGGAGGCTCGTCTTGCCCGCGTTGGTGTAACCCACGAGGGCGACCCTGGGCACGCCTGGGAGCCGGCCCTGCCGCTGGGTTTCCCTCACCCGTTCCAGATGCACCAGTTCCTTCTTGAGCTGGCTGATGCGCTCTCGGGTGATGCGACGGTCGACTTCGATCTGGGTCTCTCCGGGGCCTCCCCGGACCCCGACGCCCCCCACCTGGCGTTCCAGATGCGTCCAGGCACCCTTCAGTCGGGGCAACTCGTACTCGCAGCGCGCCAATTCCACTTGGGCCTTGGCCTCCCGGGTCCGGGCGCGCTGCTCGAAGATGGTCAGGATGAGGCCGGTGCGATCCAGGCACTGCATTCCAGAGACCTTTTCGATGTTGCGAACCTGGCTGCCGGAGAGGTCATCGTCGCACAGGAGGCGGAGGGCACCCGCGGCCCTGGCACGGAGGCAGATCTCCGCCAGTTGGCCCTTGCCATAGTAGGTGCGTGGGTCGATCTGGGCCCGACGCAGTCGATCCTGCCCCACAGGATCGAACCCGCAGGCCTGGGCCAATTCCGAAAGTTCGCGGAGGTGATCCTCGATGCTACCTTCCGGGTCCTGGAAGCCCTGGCGGGCGATAAGAAAGCAGGCTTCAGGGGGATGGGGCATTGGGATCGTGGGTCTCCAGGGTCAGGGGTGGTGGCCGGAAAGGGTTCTTGGGGTTCACCTTCGAGGTGGGGATCTTGGTTCATTCCTATGCGGTCAGGGGGTGGCGACACATGCGGGCTTTGCCCGCATTTGTCGCGGGGGTCCAGGGGGGACGTAAAGGCAGCGCATTGATCTTAGGTTGGTATTCCAGCTTGTTTGGCGCGGCCGGGCGGTCCCCCCTGAACGGATACGTTCATTCTAGTGTCGGCCACCTCAGAAATGAAAGCTGGGCAGGGTTCCTGCCGAAACCTCGGGCAGGGGTCCAGGTCGGACCCATTGCGGCACCGAACCTGCTTCCGGGACAACCATCATGGCGCTATTCGGATTCGGAAAGGACAAGCGGGAGGGGGGCGGAAACCTCGACCTGGTACTGGCCTACCTGGAGGACCTCCAGCGGAGTCGGGCCCTCGTTTCCGTGTTCGACGCCCGACAGAAGGAAGGCACGGGAGTCATCAGCCAGGTGGATGAACACCCGGGCACCTTCCAGGTCCAACTCCAGGGCCCCCTTCCAGGGGCCGCCAAGGGCGACAAGGTGGACCTGATCTTCATGCAGGATGCCCTGCGCATCGGGGGCAGCAGCCGGATTATGGAAGTCCGGGGAAGTCAGTTGGTGATGGAATTGCCCGAGAACCTTGAGATGAGGGATCGGCGAAAGGAGGTCCGGGCGCGCCTGCTCAGCAAGGAGGGGGCCACCGTGACGGCCCTGACGGGGCTTTTCGAGGGGTTTGGCCTCACGGGTACCATCGACAATGTCTCTGAGTCCGGGGCTCGGGTCCGGGTGGAAAAGGCCATGAGCATTCCCGGCGAGAAACGTTTGAACGTGGGGCTTGCCCTGGTTCAGCCAGGACAAGATTTTGTGGTGGTAAAGCTGAACAACGTGCCCAAGTGCCCTCCCTCCATTGAAATATGTGGCAAGGCCGTCTACCTGGAGCAGGGGCCCGGGGGCCTCTACCTGGGGCTTCGCTTTCCCAAACCCGAGGCCCCCCTGGCGCGATTCACCCGGGGACGCAGCAGCGCCGCACCCACCTCGGTGCCGATGCGGTCCCGGCGAAAAGCCAGGATGGCCGAGGAGGAACCCGAAGCCCCTGGTGTTGAGCCTGCACCTACCCTTCCTTCCCCGGCCCCAGCCCCAGCCCCAGCCCCGATTCCCACCCCCTTGGTCCCGCCTGACCCCGGTCCGGAGCGTCGGGTGGAACCCACGGACCTGCCGGAGGTCGCCCCTGAACACCCCGTGCGATCGGCGC
This sequence comes from uncultured Solibacteraceae bacterium, assembly GCA_964589695.1. Lineage (GTDB taxonomy): Bacteria > Acidobacteriota > Holophagae > Holophagales > Holophagaceae > CAZPUI01. The sequence continues at coordinate 6,934 of CAZPUI010000214.1, forward strand.
CCAACCCCTTGGTGCGGATGAAGAAGAGGTCTAGGGCTGCGGTGATCCTGGCGCCCCCAGCCAAGGTGGAGGCGCTCCGGGAGGTCCTGGAGGAGGACGGCTACGGGCGAATTCTTATCGGCACCACGGCCGATGAGATCCGGAAGCACCTCGCCCAGCCCAACCTGGGCTTCCTGCTCATGGACCTGGACACGTCGGTGCTGGATTGCCTGCAGTTCCTCATCCTGCTGAAGCAGGAATTCCCCGATTGCCCGCCCATCATCATGGCGGCCCACGATATCTCCAAGGCCATCGTGGTGGCGGCCCAGCGGGCAGGGGCCAGTCAACTCATCATCAAGCCCTATGTGCTGGACGAGCATTTCCTCGCCCAGCTCGAAGGTTGGCTCTAGCTACATGTTAAGGGCGCGGCCGTAGACGGCCCTGGCGGCCTCGGGGAAGGCCTCGTTCAGGGTCGGGTGGGGATACATGGTGTGGATCAGCTCCTCCACCGTGAACTCCCCTCCCAGAAGGGCCACGCTGGAGGCGATGAGCTCCGTGGCCTTGGGGCCGATGATGTGGATCCCCAGGATCTCGCCGTACTGCTTATCCGCCACGATCTTTACGAACCCATGGGGCTCGCCCACGATGTTGGCCTTGGCCAGGGGGCCAAAGGGAAAGGCACCGGTGATCACATCCTTGCCCAGCTCCCGGGCCTTGGCTTCCGTAAGGCCGACGCAGCCCACTTCGGGATCGCAGTAGGTGCAGCTGGGCACCCGATCGTAGTTGATGGGGTGGGGATGGACCTCCACCCCCAGGGCCTGGGCGGCATGCTCCGCCGCCACGATGCCCTCGTCCGAGGCCACATGGGCGAGCCATGGGGTGCGGATGATATCGCCAATGGCATAGAGGTTGGGCTCTGCGGTCTGGAGGAAGGCATCCACCTCCACACAGCCCCGATCCACCCTTGCGGCGGTCTGTTCCAATCCCACGCCGGTGGTGAGGGGGGCACGGCCCACGGCCACCAGGAGGTGACTGCCCTCCACGATGCCGCCCTTTTCCCCTTCGAGGTGGCAGATGACTTTGTCCTCGAGGCGTTCGATGGAGGCAATCTTGGTCTTCACCCGGATGTCCATCTTGTACTGCTTGGCCAGGATCTTGGCCAGTTCCTCGCCGACGGCGGCGTCCTCGATGGGGAGGACGCGGTCCATGAGTTCCACCAGGGTGATCTTGCTGCCCAGGCGACCGAAGACCGACGCGAATTCCACCCCGATGGCCCCTGCGCCGAGGATGACGAGATGCTCGGGCACCACGGTGAGGTCCAGGATGTGGTCGCTGTTCAGCACCCGCACGCCGTCGGTCTCAAG